>CAYLLL010000026.1:0-8498 GCA_964384655.1 uncultured Mariniplasma sp.
TGGATCGCGAAGTGCTGTTTCAACGAGACGAATATCATCTTTTTCAGATAATGCACCCGTAGGGCATGCTTGAATACATTTCCCACAATAAATACATCCTGCATCTTCAAGATTGTGGAATAGAGCGGGTCCCACATATGTTTCAGAACCACGTTCATTAAAGTTTAATATCCCAAGTCCTGTGAACGCTTGACATGCGGATACACAGCGACCGCATAAAATACACTTGCTGCTATCAATAGTCATGACACCACTTGAATCTGAATAGTAGATCGGTGCATCATGATGTCCATAAAGATGAGTGAGCTCATTTTCAACAGAATATCGTTGAAGCAAGTCCAAAAACTCGCAATTATCTTCTCTTGAACAATTGAAGCACTCAAAATGATGTTTATGCGCAAGAAGTTCTAGGTTCATCGTCACTGCATTATAGACATCTAAATCATCAGTGATCACATTCATCCCTTCATCAACGAAGGTACGGCATGCAGGTTTGAGATTCTTCTGGCCATTGACTTTGACTGAACAAACACGACAATTCCCTTCTTCATGAATTTTTTCATAGTAACAAAGACGAGGAATATACACTCCATGATCTTGTGCAGCTTGTAAGATGGTTTTATCCGATGTTGTTTCAATCGGTTGACCATTAATGGTCAAATGGATTGTTTTGTTCATGGTCTGCTCTCCTGATGAATGGCGACACTTGATATGGCACCGACTGGGCATGCTTTTTTACATGCACCACAACGGATACATAAATCAAGATCAATGATATGTTTCTGTCTTGGCCAACCTGTGATCGCATTGGTTGGACAGTTCTTCGCACATTTGGTACATCCTACACACGCATCATCGATGACGAAATGCGTAAGTTCACGGCATACGCCTGCAGGACATGCTTTATCAACGACATGGGCAATGTACTCATGTCTAAAGTGTTTTAAGGTCGACAAAACTGGGTTAGGCGCTGTTTGACCAAGACCACAAAGCGAGGTTTCTTTGATCATGTTAGCGAGTCTTTCGAGTTCATCAATGTCTTTCATCGTTCCTAAACCTTCGCAGATACGATCAAGAATCGCTTTCATTTGACGCGTTCCTTCGCGGCATGGTGTACATTTGCCACAGGATTCATCGACTGTGAAGTCAAGATAGAATCTTGCTACATCCACCATACAGTTATCTTCGTCCATGATGATCATCCCACCTGATCCCATCATCGAACCTAAAGCGGTTAAGTTTTCAAAATCAATAGGTGTGTCAAGATCTTTTTCAGTGATACATCCCCCTGAAGGTCCACCGGTTTGAATGGCTTTAAACTTGCGTTTATTGGGTATACCTCCACCTATATCAAAGACAATTTCTCTAAGCGTGGTTCCCATGGGTACTTCAACTAATCCCGTGTTGACAATTTTCCCACCGAGGGCAAAAACTTTTGTTCCACTTGATTTTTCAGTTCCAATCGATTTAAACCAATCGGCACCTTTCAAGAAAATGACAGGGACATTCGCAAATGTTTCAACGTTGTTGACATTGGTGGGTTTACCCCAAAGCCCTTTTACTGCTGGAAAAGGAGGCTTTAAACGTGGCATTCCACGATACCCTTCAATGGAGGCAATCAATGCGGTTTCTTCACCACAAACAAAGGCACCTGCACCTAAACGAATATCGATATCGAAACTAAAATCAGTTCCAAATAAGTTTTGACCAAGAAGTTGATAGTCTCTTGCTTGAGAAATCGCGATATTTAATCTTTCCACAGCGACAGGGTATTCTGCACGTACATAGATATACCCTTGATTTGCCCCTATGGCATAACCACAAATGGCCATGGCTTCTAAGACAGAATGAGGATCACCTTCGAGCACTGCACGATCCATGAATGCTCCTGGATCACCTTCATCGGCGTTACAGATTACATATTTTTGATCAGAAACTGAGTTTCTCGCAAATTGCCACTTTTTCCCAGTAGAGAATCCTCCACCACCACGACCACGTAGACCTGATTTGATCATTTCATCAATCACTTCTTGAGGAGTCATGGATGTTAAAACTTTACCAAGTGCCATGTATCCGTCTTTAGCAATATATTCATCAATGACCATAGGATTGATGTTTCCACAATTTCTTAATGCGATACGACGTTGTTTCGCATAAAACTTAAGTTGTCCCATATTTTTGATTTTCTTTTTATCGATGGGATCTTTGACGAGTAAACGTTCAACTGGGCGACCTTTGAGCAAATGTTCTTCACAAATCTCTTTAACGTCATCCACCGTGACATGTGTATAAAAGGTTTCTTCGGGATAAACGACAACCACAGGACCTTTTTCACATAATCCAAAACAACCCGTTAAGACGAGTCCAACTTCTTCAGTCATTTCTAAAGTCTGCAAGACGTCCTCAAAGCGATGTTTAATCTCTTTTGAATGAGAACTCATGCATCCTGTTCCCCCACAGATCAGTACTTGACTTCTTTCTAACATGTGTATGCCCTATCCTTTCCGTGAAGTGAGTAAATATTTGGTGATGGGTTGATGATTCATAATATGTGTTTCGATGATCTCTTTAATCATGGATTCATTGATTTGGCAATAGACAAAGGATTGTCCTTCTTCATCAATGATTTCAGCCATGGGTTCATAGGCACACTCTCCCATACATCCAACTTGGGTCACCATCACGTGAGAAAGTTTGTAATCATGGATGGCTTTCAAAAAGTTCTGCAGGACGTCTTTTGCACCCGATGCAATCCCACAAGTTCCCATACCGACTTGGATGCGAAATCCACCTGATTGATATCGGACATTCATTTTCTTTAGAGCTTCATCTCTAAGTTTTTGCAAATCTGCTAATGATTTCATAATCTACCTCGCACTATGTCAATTTCTTGATTAATATACTGTATTAAACCTTGCATCACTTCATGATCCATCATCGTTTCTTGAAACATCTCTCTCATTGAATCCAAATGGAAATGATATTTTTTTTGATCCTTCGCATAATGAAAATCAAAATGATTGACCTTTGTATTGATTGCAATCATGATAACCATTTCACCGAGATTGCCTATTTCGAGCATGTCCATATGGTGATGATTGAAACATACATGGAGTTCAGTTCCCTGATGAAGAACTGAACTGATCTCAAACGAACCTTCAGTCTGTTCAGCAAGCATTTTGATGAGTGATAATCCCAAACCCACTTTTCGAGTTTTTCTGGTGGTATAAAAGGGTGAAATAGCTTTTTGTAAGTTTTCTTCACTCATTCCACACCCATCATCTTTAATAGAGATGCATAATTGTTGATCTTCGATCATCTCTACTAGGATATGATTGGAATTTGCCTCAATGGAGTTCTGGACTAAATCCAAGATATAAAGTGCTAAATTATCCATGTTTAACTCGCTTAAATAAGGCGTCAATCGTCAATTCATCAAGGTCAATCACATTTTTAGTCCCTCTTTCGGAAATATCTGTGATTTGATGAGCATCTGAATTATAAAAGATAAATTGGTTGTTTATTGGATGGTCGATAAGCCAATTTTCTTTAGCACGAGAACTGAGTTCAATCGCATCAAGTGGTCTTTGTTTATGCGATGATAATCCACTATATTTTTGCCGATCCACATGCGCATAAACCATCATGTGTTCAAAAGGGGATAATACTTTGATTAGTTCATCAAAAGAAAGATCGAGTGGCTTAAGTAAGTCGTATGGATAATACGTCACAGGGACGTCTTCGATGTTAGTCACCCATTGTTCTTTTTCCTCTGAAACTTGATGATTTTGTTTGACTTGAATGTCTTCGATGATCTGATCAAAGGTCATCGCATCCTCGATGTTCTTGAAGTAACACAATACATGAAAATCTTCTTTCACGTGAACTTCAACCCCTAGGATCATGAGAAAATCATAAGATTGAGCGATTTCATACATCATCGGTAATTGTTTAAGTGAGTTATGATCAGTAATCGCAATGATATCTAACTTTTTAATCTGCACCATATTTAAGATATTATTCGGTGTCATCAAGATGTCACCGTCAGGGGATAAAATCGTATGGATATGCAGATCATAATAGTATTTCATAAGCACCCTCGACGATAAAGATCAATGACCACTTCATGGGTTTTTAATAAGGTTTTTAATATGCAAATGTTTTCTTCATTCGCTTTTTGGACCATCGTAGATGAGACCATTTTACCTTCGGTAATAATGACGAGTGGCAAGTCAATCATCATCGCTAAAGCGATGGTGTTTTCATGAGCAATAATCGTGATTAATGCGTTATTTGGCTCAGCACTCTTGATCGCTTGAGATAAAAGATCTGTCGCGTAACATCCTTGAAAAGATTGATGAAGTGTGGCATCATGGGTCATCAATTGGTAATCTTGAGTCAAAATATTAGTGATCAACATGAGGTTCACCTCGATAAAACTCCATATGGACATGCGTCCCAAATCGATCGGTATGGACATTTAAGACATCAGCAAGTCTCTTTATATTAGGCAATCCCATACCCGCGCCAAAACCGTTCATATGATCGATTTCATTGGCCGTTGAATAACCCTCTTTCATGGCAAGTTCAAGATCGGAGATCCCAGGACCATCGTCATAGAAATCTAACAAAAAGGCGTGTTCATTGTATTGAAATGTAGCATAACCACCCACAGAGTGAATTACAACATTGATTTCTGCTTCGTAGGAAGCAGCACAGATGCGTTTCATTAATCGACTTGGAATCATCATGTCTTTGAGTTGATGTTTAATATCCGATGAGGCTCGTCCCGCTAAATCAAAATTGCGAGCGATAATTTGATATTCTTTTACCATTGTTGATGATAAACAATGCCTTTAATGCCATCTTGATACATTAAACCACTGACATTAAACATAGTGTAATCCGTCGATAATAACATAACACCTAGGGATTTCGCTAATTCAATCACTTTTAAGGAAGGAATTTTACCTCTCACAAGGAGTACAACATCAACGTCAAGCATCTCTGCTGTACGAATCGATTGATTGGTGGTAAGGCCGGTAATAAGAATTGTTTCTTGAAGTATTCGGTCATCTTCTACTGAATTCATGATGACAAGAGCATCGCTCATTAAATCTGAACAAAATCCGTAATGAATCTCTTTATCATGAAAATCTTCTTGATTATAGACTTTACATTGATACTTTTGGATGAGTTCACTTAGTTTCATGGATAGCCTCTTTGAGTTCCTTAATAATTTGTTTCGCTTTTTGAACATTGCTGTTGCCATAAATATGATCATCAATCGAAAAGACAGGGGCTAGTCCACATGCACCAATGCATCGGGTTGCACATAATGTGACTTCACCATCTTTGGTTGTTTCTCCAGCTTTTACCTTGAGTTCATCTTGGAGTGTTTCCATGATATTTTGAGAACCTCTGACATAGCATGCTGTTCCCAAACAAACACCAATCACACGTTTACCTTTAGGTGTAACTGAAAAATTGCCATAAAAAGTCACAACTCCGTTGACCTTGGCAATACTTTCACCTAGTTCTTTCGCGATAATTTTTTGAATGTTTAAAGGGATATGCCCAAAAATATGCTGAGCATCGTGTAATGTCGGCATGAGAGGTCCAGGAAGTTTTTTGTTTTTTTCAAGCTGCGTGTAAAAAAGAGCAAGCTTTTCACTGGTAACATGAGTGTTCGTATTCATATGTTCTCCTTCAATAAAGCATCGATTAATTCACTTACATTATATCACTTCGTCTATTATTTTGTACATGTTGTCAAGTGTTTTGCCTTACTGAAAGTGATGATAACGTTTTCTATTTTCCAATGATACTTAAATATACTTTTATTCTAAATAAAGCGAAAAAAAACACCTTTAAAAGGTGCTAAATTGATTTATGTCGATATGATTAAAACCATTTCTTATGTTTAAAGAAAAAGATCATAAAAATGATAATCGATAGACAGATTAAAGTGAATCCAAGGACAGCGAAGCGATATTCTAAGATGCCAAAATGGACGAAGTTCATGCCAAAGAATCCAGTGAGAAACGATAAAGGAATGAAGATGGCTGAGAATAAAGTGAGGGTTGCCATAATCTTATTCAGCTTTGTCGATTGGTTGTTCGTATCTAAATCGAGCAGATTTCTCACCTGTTCTCTTGATTGATTAATTCTGTTATCAAGACGCTGTAAATGGTCCATCAGGTCATCAAAAAATGCCTTGTTTTCATTTTTGAAAAGATCATTTCTACGATTCATGGCTTTATCTAAGGATTCATACGTGGGAGTGACATGGCTTTTAAGCTTTAACATCGTTTTTCTGATCAAATAAAACTCATCTTGCTTAATATTTTTTTGATCGATAATATGATCTTCAAAACGGTTGATTTGTTCATCTAATATATCATAGATATCGAGATGATTATCTGTGATAATATCTAGGATTTGATATAATAAATAATCTGCTGAACGCTCCCTTAAATCCCTATGTTCTTTAAAAAGCTGGTCTAACGGATTTAAGTAGACAGGTTTTGTTTCATGAAAGGTGATAATGGTATTTTCATACATGAGAAGACTCATGTATTGGTCGATCACTTCACCTTGATCAAGAAATTCTAAATTGAACACACAGAAAACATAGGCATCACGAATGTCGATTTTTGTTCGTTGATTGACATTAAAGACATCCTCTAAGATGAGTGGATCAATGGGATAGACTTTTTTCATACTTTCGATGATATCGATATCAGAGAGCCCAATCACTTGGATGTAGTGTTTTAAGGAAGGATCACCCTCAAATGTATCTGTGATTTCAAGCACTTTGTCGTTGTATGCATAATGGATGATGGAGGTCGGAACGTGTCGGTGTTCACCTGTATAGATCATCGATTTTGGTTTGACATAATCAGAAAGTTTCATTCATAAACCCCCTATAAAATGATGTAGGTAATGCCAGGATTATTTCGTTTAAAATCAACATCTCCCTTGAGTAGATGTTGATAAGTTTTGATCAATTGATCATATCCAAATAAAGATCCGAAAGCTTCTCCGGGAATATACGCTTTGATTTCATGATGTGCTATTTTCTCTTCTAACGCTTTTCTTACCATATCTTTGATGACCCCCCCCACACCTGTTGAACCATAACCATGGACGATCTTAATCATCGGATCCTTTTCATATTTGAGGATCATTTCAAGCCGTTGTTTTGCTAAGGATTGGGTGGGCATATCCATTTTGATGTTGTATGACTTCATTTTAGTTTCGCAGCATTTTTACTCACTGTGATTTCAGGAATGCTTGATACAAGTTTTGAAAAACGTGTAAACCCAAGTTCTTGATAACTGAAATCAGGATGACGTTTTTCAAGTTCTTGTTTAATCTTGGTGAGCATCATCTCTTTACTCTTGTTTTGAGCGATGATTTCGGTAATTTCTTGCATGATATCATGTTTTTGAAGTTTTGATTCTAAAGTAACAAATGTGGTGGTTTTTTCTTGACTAATAAAGACCCCGCTGATGGTCGATACTAAACTCGAGAGCGTCTTATGACCATAGCGCCGTGCATCAAAATCTGAAAATCGATTGACTAATATATCTCCAAGACGGGAGAGTTGAATCTTGTTATCGACACCATTTTCAATGATGATGTTTTTGATCAGTAAGACGACTTCACTATAATCATCTTTTACTTGTGGTTTTTTAGGTGTTAAATCTTCTTCCTCATCATCTTCATCATTTAAATATTCAAAATATTTAAACTCGTTGCATGCCGATCGAAACGCTTGGGTTGTGGTTTTATTACTACCTACACCGATGACATGCATACCACCTTCTCTTAATTTCATCGCGAGTGGTGTGAAATCACTATCTGATGTGACGAGAAAGAAGGCGTTGACCTTTTCTTGATACATCATTTCTTGTGCATCCAGAGCCATCGCCATGTCTGCTGCATTCTTACCAATCGCCACATTGTACTGATGCACAGGTTTGATCGCATGATCTTGTGCAGTACGGTGCCACTCTTTGGGTAGATTGTTAATATCTCCATAAAAACGGGCAATGACAATCTTTCCATATTTAGCAATTTCGTTCATGACAAGCTTTATATATTTATGAGAGACATTCTCCGAATCAATGAGAAGCGCTATTTTATACTCTGATTTTTCCATAATACCTCCAACAGTTGTTATCTTTCTCTATTATACTCTTTTTAGTGTTAAAATACGAGACCAAGTCTAATCAGTGCGATAAAAACAAAAAAAGATACCTCTCTTTGGAAGTATCGTTTTTTTAATGACATGGAGGCCTCAAACGGATTTGAACCGATGATCAGGCAGTTGCAGTGCCTTGCCTTACCACTTGGCTATGAGGCCGTTACATGCTATATCATTATATCGTTATTAAAGTCAAAAAGTCAATAGATTCTCTTAGGTTTTTTTGAGCTTATCAAGCCATAGGGGAAGGGATTTAGAAATCAATTGAAAGGTTTCTTCATATCGC
>CAYLLL010000027.1:0-8475 GCA_964384655.1 uncultured Mariniplasma sp.
CGATGCCATCCAATAGTGAACAAGAAGTACCTTATATTACACCGCGTGCATAAATGAAGGGCAATCGCCCTTCTTATGCATGGATTATGGAGGAATTATGAAAAAAATGATTCTTGTCATCTTAGTGATGACGATTTCCTTATCACTTTTCGCGTGTCGTGGTGGTGGGACAACCCCTCTACCCACAGACGATGGAGAAAAAATCAGTCTTAAATTCTGGAATTCATTGACAGGGGCTGATGGATCGGTGATGAGACAGCTTATCGCACAATTTAACAGCGAACATGTCGATGAAATTGAAGTCATTGAAACGTTTACCAATGAAGTGGATTATTATACGAACATTAACTTATTGGTCCCGATGAAAAAGGGACCAGATGTAATGATTATGCACTCGTATCTGGTTCAGAGTTATGCCAATACAGGATTGATCATACCTCTTGAGGATTATATGACATCCACAGATGCCGATATCAATACGTCTGACTACATTCCTGAAATCGTCAATTCACTCTATTTTGAAAACGAACTTTATGGTATACCTCTCGATGTGCATACCATAGGGATTTATTATAATCAAGATCTTTTAGATAAGTATGATTTAACAGTACCAACGAATCGCGATGAATTGATTGCTGCTGCGAAAACCGTTCAAACGGGTGAAAAAGTAACCAATAATCAATTTTGGGGATTACCTCTATCCACTGTATGGCCATCTGAATGGATATTTACAGCATCGTTATACCAAAATAATGGTCTTGAAATCGATAGTGAAGGTGACCCAGCATATAATACACCCGAAGGTGTTTTTGCCCTTAAGGCTATGACGGATCTCATACATGTCGAAGGGTTGTCACCCTTAAATTTAAGTGTCGATCAGGATTTATTTATGTTTCAAACTGGCAAAGCACTTTTTCACATACAGGGAAGTTGGATGCTCAACAGTATGATTGAGTCTGGAATTAATTTCGGAGTTTTACCAGTTTCATCGATGTTTAATCTTTCAGATACACCAACTAAAGATCAAATTCCTGTCAGATCACATACATTTGTAGTTCCACAACCTTCAGTAACTGTCACAGATGCAAGAAAAGAAGCGATTATGACATTTGTGAAATATTTAGGTGATCACAGCTACATCTGGGCGACTGCTGGTCAAATTCCAGCCTCTAATATAGCTAGAGCCACAGCAGAATATCAAGCTCTACCCTATCACCCAGGATTTGGGGATTTAAATGATTTTAGAATTTCTGCACAGTCCCCTTACTTCCATCAAGCATATTCCCCAATTTATTCACGTGTCACAGCAGCGATGTCAAATGCCAATTATAATGCTCAATTATTACTCAATGCTGCTGTTGAAGAAGCCATGCTTTTACTCCAAGAAGCACGCACATAGTGAGGTAGAACAGTATGCAACTCTCCCTTGAAGTTAAAAAAAGAAGGATCAAACGAATCCTCAAAGAGAATGCGAGTGCATACTCGTTTTTACTTCCCTACTTGATTTTGTTTTCGATATTCTTTATCTTTCCTTTTATTTACGGTCTCATCATAAGTTTTTTTGATTGGAATTTATTTTTTCCAGATCAAACAAGATTTATCGGCTTCGAAAATTATACACGTATCTGGTTTGAATCCGATGGGATTTATTATCGTTATTTTTGGACAGGATTAGGTAATACACTCATCTTTGTTATATTTTCTGTGCCATTTTTAGTTCTCATTCCCCTCATTTTAGCTGCATTAATCGATATGGAACCATGGGGACATAAAATATTTAGAACCATCCTATTCATGCCGACAGTCCTTTCGATTTCCTCTGTAATTCTCATTTGGAAATGGCAGTTTTACACCAACGGTGGGTTTATTAACTCATTGCTGGTTCAACTTGGACTCACCGAAATCCCCTTCTTGGTTAGCCAGCCATGGGCTTGGATCTCCATTATTATCGTCACCATTTGGTGGACGATGGGAACGAATATGGTCATTCTTGGGGCAGGATTAAAAAATATTGATAAAACTCTATATGAAGCTGCTGCCATTGATGGCGCAACCTACTATCAAACATTTAGATTTATCACCATGCCTTCATTAGCACCACAGATGCTCATCGTCATGATTACGACCGTCCTTGCCTCTTTTGGTGTCTATGGTCAACCTGATTTATTGACGAATGGAGGGCCTGAATTTTCAACGACTGTCCTTATGATGCGCATACGTCCACTTGCATTTGGAACCAATGCAGATCCTGGAATTGCCACAGCGATGGCCGTTTCTATGGGAATGATTATGATTTTGGTCAGCATTATTCAAGCCCGTATCATACGCAAACGAGGTGATGCATAATGGCTATTCGAGCAGTACAGAAAAAAAGAAAAACGATAAGTTTTGTCATTTTGCTCATCATATCCATCATATGGCTAATGCCACTAATCTGGGGATTAGCGACTTCGTTTAAGACACCTCAAGACATTTCATCCAATCCTACCTCCCTTTTTCCAGAAATGATTACCCTTCAACATTATCAAGGTCTATTTGAACGACCTGATACACCAGTGATGCGATGGATGCTTAATAGTTTAATTGTTGCGGGAAGTTATACAGTCCTTTACTTGATGGTAGTCAGTTTAGCAGCGTATGCTTTTTCCATTTTGAAGTTTAAATTTCGCGATCAATTGTTTTGGCTTATTCTAAGTACTACCATGATTCCAACGGTCATCAATCTCGTGCCTTTGATTACGATGACGATTGATTTAGGTTGGTTTGGGTCTTGGTTATCGTTAATCATTCCTGGCTTAGGGGGTGTCTTTGGACTGTTTTTATTACGACAATTCTTTTTAGGAATTCCCTATGAACTGATTGAAAGTGCTAAGATTGATGGACTCAATAATTTTGGTATCTTCCTTAAAATTGTCATGCCACTTTCTAAATCTGCATTTTTAGTCGCTGCACTGTTTGCCTTTATGGGTAATTGGAATGATTATTTATGGCCTTTAATTCAATTTTCAGGAGTAGAAGCCAAGATGTGGACTCTTCCTGTTGGACTTTCCAAAATCGCTGGAACATACAATTATGATTATGGATTAACAATGGCAGCAGCGATTTTAGCGATTGTTCCAGTAGTCATTGTTTATGCTATTTTACAAGATAAAATTATCGAAGGAGTAGCCCGTACAGGGATCAAATAACATGATGAATTGGCCTAAGTCACATATTCCTAATTTTCCACGACCCAGATTCACACGACCTCATTTTCTGATACTCGATGGGGGTTGGGATTTTCGTTTTGATGATGAAAATCTTGGTATCCATGAGCGTTGGTATGAAGAATGGGCAAGTGACCAATCGATAATTGTTCCTTTTAGTTATCAAACCAAAATGAGTGGAATTGAAGATTCAAATCAACACCAAATTTGTTGGTATCATAGAGATGTTCACTTGGATTCGTTTGATAAGGTCCTTTTGCATCTTGATAAAAGTGATTATTTGACCATGGTTTGGGTCAATGGTATCTATATAGGGCAAGAAGAGGGTGGATATCATCGTTTGAGTATGGATATTACCCATGCTATAAAGCAAGGCGATAATTCACTCGTATGTCGTGTGATAGATACTTGGGATACCACACAGCCCAGAGGAAAACAGCGTTGGAAAGAACACAGTTTTGGCTGTTGGTATGTAGAAACTACAGGTATTTATCAAAGTGCTTGGTTGGAATATGTTCCATACATCTACATTAAAGATGTTGAAATGATCCCCCATAATGAAGTTTTCAGCACAGATTTCAATCTTGAATTATCCAGTATCAAAGAAGGTCTAGAAATTGAAACTATTGTCATGTATGATGATATAATCATAGCTTCAGCAAAACATCGAATTTTGAAAACAAGCACTCATTATACATTATCCATGAAGACACAAAAAGATCAGTTTAAACTCATGACTTGGCATCCAGATCATCCGTATTTATATGATGTGATCATCAAACTCTATGAACAAGAAAAAGTCATCGATGAAGTGAAATCCTACTTAGGGATGAGACAGTTTTCATCGAAAGGGCGAAATATCTATCTTAACGATGAACCCATCTATCTAAAAATGCTCCTCGATCAAGGGTATTGGCCTGAATCAGGATTAACAGCTCCGAATCAAGAAGCTTTATTAACTGATCTTAAGCTTACTAAAGCGATGGGATATAACGGTATAAGAAAACATCAAAAAATTGAAGATGAACGGTTTTACTATTATGCTGATGTTTTAGGACTCTTAATTTGGCTTGAAATGCCTTCAGCATATGAGTTCTCCCCGCATTTAGTCACAAAAATGAGTACTGAATGGCCAAAAATTGTTAAACAACATAAACATTATGCTTCAATCATGACGTATGTGTTATTTAATGAGTCTTGGGGAATACCTCATGTCAAAACAAGTACTATCGAACAAAATTTTACCATGAGCATGTATTATCTAACAAAAGCACTCGATCCGTCTCGATTTGTGATCTCTAATGATGGATGGGAACATACGAAATCCGATATCATTACCATTCATAATTATGTTGCTGAAGGAAAAGAACTTTACTCGATGTATCAAAAAATTACTGATGTATTCAATAATCAGACACATCAAACGAACGTTCGATCTGTTTTTTCTGATGGGTATCATGATCACGGACAACCCATTATCTTCAGTGAGTACGGTGGAGTTTCCTTTCAAAGTGATGAAGGATGGGGGTATGGGGCTAAAGTTTCCACCAAAGACGCTTTCAAAAATCGTCTTCTGGGATTAACACAAGCTATACGATCGATTCCTGAAATACAGGGATACTGTTTAACACAAACCACCGATGTTGAACAGGAAACCAACGGTGTACTCACACCAAAAAGAGCATACAAACTTTCGAATGAAGACATGCTAGATATAAATGAGGTCAAAAGATGAAAAACCCCATTGGGATTACCAATATTGGTGATCCATATGTATTAAAACACGAGCAAAAATATTATCTATATGCTACATCATTTATCGATGGTTTTTATTGTTGGGTCTCTGACGACCTTGTCCACTGGAGTCAACCTGTTCAAGTCTATACCATGTCAGAAAAAAGTTTTGGCTATAAAGACTTTTGGGCTCCTGAAGTCGTATTTCATCAGGGAAAGTTCGTGATGCATTACAGTGCAAGATCGAAATCAAGTCATTCTCTAAGAATAGGTGTCGCCATCTCTGATCACCCATTAGGACCTTTTATGGATGTTTATGATGGGAAACCTATGTTTGATTTTGATTATGCTGTCATCGATGGACACGTCTTCAGTGAAAAAGGCCACCATTATTTTTATTTTGATAAAGATTGTTCTGAGCATGTGTATGAAGGTAGACATGAAAGTCATATTTACATGGCTGAACTGGATGATACCTTAACTCAATTAATGACTGAACCCATCTTTATCATGAAACCGGAACAAGAATGGGAAATTTCAACAGGTCAATGGCGTTGGAACGAAGGTCCTTTCATTATCAAAGATAAAAAGGAGTATTATTTAATGTATTCAGCAGGTTTCTATGCTTCCTCAAGTTATTCAATCGGATATGCCAAAGCGCTATCTCCTTTCGGACCCTTTGTCAAAGCGGATGAAAATCCGATTTTGAAGTCCGTGGAAGGACATATCTCAGGTCCAGGACATAATTCAGTCATCGAGGGTCCAGACAAAAAACTCTATTGTGTCTATCATGTGCACACACATCATGATTCTCCATCTGAAAATAGACAAGTTTTTATGGATCGGTTAACGATTAAACAGGGTCAATTAAAAATTATTGGACCTACATTCGGGATAAAAATCAACGAATAAAAGAGCAAACTATCTGCTCTTTTCATTTCATAGATGTGATATAATGTTGAATCATGTGGAGGTTACTATGCATCCTATACAATTCAAATTTCAAACGCTATTTGGTCAACATGAAATGAGAGTATTTTTCTCACCAGGTCGCGTAAACTTAATCGGTGAACACATTGATTATAATGGCGGATTAGTATTTCCAGCAGCGATTAATCTAGGGACATATGGGCTTGTCTCACAACGAAATGATCAAAAATTTCGTTTTTATTCTGCTAATTTTAAAGATCATGGAATCATTGAGATTGATATCAAACAGTTAACTTTTCATAAAGATCACGGTTGGGCAAATTACGCCAAAGGTATGCTACATGAACTTGCTAATAGAGGATACGTCTTACCCTTTGGTTTTGATCTATATGTCGAAGGTAACCTCCCTCCTCAATCAGGACTTTCATCATCAGCTTCGCTAGAAGTTCTTATCGGTTATATCGCGAATGAGCTCTATGGATTGGGATTATCAAGAGTGGAAATTGCTCTGCTCGGTCAGCATGTTGAAAATCATTATATGGGGATGCATTGTGGTATTATGGATCAACTCATCATCTCTAGTGGAATAAGAGATCACGGCATATTGATGAATACAGATACTTTAGAGATGACCAAAGCCAATGCTTTTTTCGAAGGATATCGTTGGCTTATTATGAACACTAATTATAAGAGAAAAACAACGGAGTCTAAATATAATGAACGGGTTAAAGAATGTGGGAAGGCTCGGTCCATCATAGAATCGAAAAAATCGATCAGACATCTTTGTGAGTTAACTCCAGATGATTTAGCATGGATACAACCTTTAATCCAAGATGATACCATCTATAGACGTGTTCGTCATGTGATAACTGAACAGGATCGAACACTCAAAGCAAAACAGGCGATGGAATCCCATGATGCGCTGGCATTCGCAAAACTTCTTGATGGTTCTCATCAATCTTTAAAAGAAGATTATGAGGTGACAGGGCTTCATTTGGATACGTTGGTCGAAGAAGCGAAAAAAGCAGGAGCCATTGGAGCAAGAGTGACTGGAGCGGGATTTGGTGGATGTGCCATTGCGTTAGTGCCTAGTGAATATCTTGAGCAGGTGATGATGCAGGTGAGTGATGCATATGAAGAAATAACACAGATCAAACCGAGTTTTTACTCTGTTCGTTTTGAAGATGGGGTCAGAGAAATCTCAGTAGGGGAGCTATCTCTATGATAAGATCATTGGTTTATTTTGTAGATGAAGCGTTAACTAAAGGGTTATTTACTAAAGAAGAAAGAGACTCAAAACTAAGAAAACTTGCTGATATATTGCATATATCACTTGAAGAAGTTAATGAATCTCCCAACATGAATCTTGATGATGCGATGAAGACAATGATTGATCGGGGTTATGCACTCAACCTATTTTCACCCAATACCATCGAAGAAAGGGATGCTTTTGAGGCTTATCTTTATGATTTCGTCATGGAAGAACCCAAGTTAGTCAAACAAACGTTTAAAGATAAATATTTGGTCAGTCCAGAACTTGCAACACGCTATCTTTATCAACTCTCTAAAGATGTGAACTACATCAAAACAGAAAGACTTAAACAAAATATCAAATGGCGTTATCATGGTGCTTATGGTCCCTTAGAAATCACCATCAATCTTGCTAAACCTGAAAAAGATCCACGCGACATCGCTAAAGCGAAAGATTTAACCGTGGAAGGACGTCCAAAATGTGTTCTTTGTAAAGAAAATGAACGCAATTATTGGAATGCACGAATGAATTTAAGAATTGTTCCCATCAGTTTAGGTGGTGAATTATGGCATTTCCAATATTCACCATACCTCTATTATGATGAGCATGCCATCATTCTCCATGATGAACATCGGCCGATGAAACTAAGTAATAAAACAATGGATTATCTTTTCGATTTCGTGGATCAATTCCCAAGTTATTTCATCGGATCCAATGCGGATCTTCCTATTGTGGGGGGATCGATATTGAATCATGATCACTTTCAAGGAGGAAAATGCCATTTTCCTATCGAAGAAGCGAAAGCGATCAAAACGTATCTTTATCAAGGGATCGTCATTGAGATTCTTCATTGGCCACTATCTACAGTTCGTCTCAAGGGAGACAATAGAAATGTTTTAAAAAATGTTGTTAATATGTTATATCAAGCATGGAAAAATTATCAAAATGAAGCACTTGAGATTATTCCATGGACAAATGATACTTCTCATCAGACCATCACACCCATTGTAAGAAAGAATGAAGCAAACTATGAAGTTGATCTGATCTTAAGAAACAATCGCACAAATGAAATATATCCTGATGGTATCTTTCATCCCCATCCTGATGTCCATCACATCAAAAAAGAAAATATTGGTTTGATTGAAGCGATGGGCTTAGCAATTCTACCGGGTAGACTCAAAGATGAGATGATCCATGCGATGGATTATCTTACCAAAGATAAGATGGATCCATCCATAAAGAAACATCTTCCATGGCTTAATGAACTAAAAGATAAAAAGATCCATTCATTTGAACAGATCCAGATGGAAATCGGTCGTCGTTTTGAACGTGTGATTGAAGATTCAGGTGTCT
>CAYLLL010000028.1:0-8362 GCA_964384655.1 uncultured Mariniplasma sp.
GATCAATTTCGCGAGATCTTTCGTTTCCGCATCATTAAGACCCGCTGCAGGTTCATCTAAGATGATGAGTTTAGGATCCGTCATGAGTGTTCTCGCTAATTCAATCTTCTTTAATATGCCATAAGGTAAACCGTAAGGTGAACGGAAAGCATATTCTTCAATGCCTAAGGTTTGTAAAATGTGGTATGCTTTGGTTCTTAGCACGAGATCTTCACGCTTCACCTTTTTGGTCGATAGCATGTGTTCAAAATAATTACTGATCAAAAGTGAATGGGCTGCAACGAGCAAATTATCCATGACGGTGAGTTCCCAGATGAGTTCAACGTTTTGGAAGGATCGTGCAATCCCTTCAGAAATCATGTCATGGGTTTTACGATTGTTTAAATCGACGATATAACCCTCTTTGTTTGAAAAGTGGACATGACCATCGGTGGCCTTATAAAACTGAGTAATACAGTTGAATACGGTGGTTTTACCTGCCCCATTGGGTCCAATGAGTCCAAAGATTTCACCACGCTTGACGTCAAAGGATAAATCATTGACTGCCTTGACACCACCGAAATACATTTTGAGATGATTGACCGACAGATGAATCTCTTCATGTTCAATCATGTGATGGATGATGTTAATCTTGTCGATCTTCTTTTGAGTCTTATCGATCTTCTTTTGTTTGGATTTTGAACGTGTTGGTTCAGTGGATAAAGATAAGGTTTGCGTCAATAGGATTAATTGATCCTTATAATCCTTATCCATGCGCTGATTGAGCTTTTCCATCGCATCTTTTGCTTGTTTGATTCGACCTTCATAGCGTTCAATATTCTTTTTGATTTGTGCGATGACTTTTTGGAAATACTGATGCTTTTTAGGATAATCTTGAGTTAATTTGAGTAACTTCTTTTCTTTAAGGCTTTCGAGCTTTTCACTTTGATGTTTTTCAGCGAATCGCTTGGTTGCTTTTTGATAATACTTTTCAATCAATGCTTCGTTTTGTGCAACATAGGTCGCATCTTGTTGGATATACTCTTCTACCAATCCTTGATAATAACTTAAAAGGTGTTTTCCTTTCCGGTGTCGATTCAATTGATATCTGATCTGAATCGGGGTTAACATACGCTTGATATTCATTTGACTCATGATTTCACCCGCTTCAGGTTCTTTAATCCGTTGGTGATTTTAAACTTTAGGTTGGTAAAGAGTTGAATTAAGCCACCGGGATAAAACATGACGACTAAGATAATGAGTAACCCATTGATGATGATCGAATAATTACCGAGTTGAAAACGTTGGAATACAGCAAGATCGAGTCCAAAGATGACGAAGGTTCCAAGCAAAATTCCCCAGATGGACTTGGTTCCTCCGATGATCACCGCGGCTAAAATATTGAGTGCAAACGTTAATCCCACTTGGGTGACATTGCCGTTTCTGACAAACATCATCGACAACACACCTGCGAGTGTTCCATAAACACCAGAGATGACAAAGGCAAATAGACGATACTTTAAAAGATTGATGCCCATGGTTTGTGCAGCCGTTTCACTGTTCTTGACTGCTAAAAGCGCACGTCCTGTCGGTGAATGAATGAGATTATGAACAACAATCATACAGATCACAATGAAGAATGCTATAAATAAGACGGCTGAATCTGAGGACAACTCATACCCTAAGAATGCTAAAGGTCGTCTCGGACCTCCCGAGAGAAATCCTCCGGTCGTTCCTGAAGCATACTGAGGAATATTCTTGATGACTTCGATCACGATCTGTGATAAACCCATCGTGACAATCGCGAGATACATCCCTGAAATTCTTAAGGATACAAACCCGAAAATCACGCTGATCACAATCGATATCCCAAGAACAATCAAGATAGAGACCATCAGTGGCATGGTCATGTATCGATACATGAAATGTAGACCAAATGCACCGATACCCACGAAAGCACCTGTTCCTAAAGAAGCAAGCCCTCCGTAACCTAATAGCAAAGCAAACCCTAATCCAGCTAAATAATAATACGACGTGGTGACGATAGCTCCGTAAATATCTGGGGGTAGAACGCCAACCATAAAACGTAAGATAACTAAGATGATTCCAACAACCAGGTAAGACACGTAAGGGCTCTTTAAGAAAGGCCTCAATTTTTCATGATAGTAAATGTTCATCGTCTATACCTTCTTTGCCAGTTTTTTCCCAAATAGACCCACGGGCTTAATCAATATCGCGATAACTATCGCCATATAAAGCAACGTGTTACTCCAAGCAGCTAAATTCCAATTCACAAGAATTTTTGGAAATAATGCTTGTCCAAATGAGAAGATAAACGCACCTGCGAGTGGACCATAGAATGTACTAAATCCACCGAGAATCGATGAGTAGAACGCATTGACTTGCATATCGATCATCGACATCGAATTCATCGTGCCTATCGCTGCGGTATACGTGATGGCTGATAGGGCACCGAGGGCACCAGCAATCGCCCAGCTCATGGCATTAATGCGATTGGTATTGATTCCCATCAATCCCGCGACGCGTTCATTCGACGCCACAGAACGGACACCTAATCCCCACTTGGTATACTTTAACAGAATAAAAATGGAGATGATTAAGATAAATGCGATGATTAATGTGACCAATTGATGGATGGGCATTGGCAATCCCAGAATCGTGGTACTCTCCCTAGAGAAAGGGAAACTGACACGTGTAATCGTTCCACCGAAAACAATGGGAATAATTCCTGTAATGATGATGACTAATCCCATGGTGATGATCTGCTTCGTCGCTGCATTGGTGTATTTTGCTCGACGGAAGATCACGGTATCGATCAATAGCCCAGCGATGAAGGACACCGCAATCCCACCAAGCATCGGCAAGATGAGCTGATAAGGACTGGTGATGACCACCGATGGGAGTCCGGTCAGATCGATGACCCCTTGTTTGTCAATGAAGTAACTTGTCGTGTAAGCACCGAGTATTCCCAAAGATCCTTGAGCAAAGTTTGTGGTCGAACTCGTTTTAAAGATGAGAACAATACCAAATGTTGCTAACGATAAAAAGGAGAAACTGATGAGTGCACTAAACAAGACACTTTGTAAATCGTTGAAAAAATTCATGAATACACCCCTGTCTTTTTATCAGTCATGATGTCACACCTGATAATGAATCTCTTTGGCATTAATATATCCTAACACCAAGGTGGTAAATAAGTGGGGGACTTCATACATCGATGCATGACCCACTCCAGGTAAAATGACGTGATAAGAATCTTTGATCATTCCTTTAAGTTCTTTTTGATCCGATAAAGGCGTCAAGAAATCTTCATCACCTGAAACGATTAAGGTAGGTGCAGTAATCGAAGATAGACCTGATCTGGCATCATAGGATTCTGCAGAAGTTATTAAACGATCCATCGCATCCAAAAACTCGGGATTGGAAAAAATAGGAATGAGATAGGCTTCTCTTTTTTTCATCCAATCTTGTCGAGATGTGAAAAAGCGTGGACTATAAATCACAGGAATGGTTGCTTGATAGTAGCTTTCACCGTTTCTTGTTTTCGCAATGTTTTTCCAAGAATATCCAATCTCAAGCAACCAAGGAGAGGTATAAGGAGTCGTATTAAAGAGGATGAGTCGATCGACCATTGAAGGATGTTGTATCGCAAATAAAACCGCAACTTCACCTCCATAAGAGATGCCAACCACGTTGACCTTAGATAAGTTTAATGTCTTCAGGAGTTCATAAAGGACATCGACTTGAAGTTGTTGAGTGTAGACACTACTCGTCAACCGTTCCGATTGTCCTTGATCAAAAAAGTCGACTCTTATGAGTTGATTGTCTGCACTCAATGTGGAGACAAAGGGTTCCCAAGATTTCGTTGACATCATGATGCCATTGAGTAAAAGAATAGGTTTTCCTTGACCTTCCACATGATAGTAGATATTTCTTCCCTTAAAATTCAAGATTGACATTAAAAGATCCACTCCAATTTTTTCGCTTCTTCATAAAGTTCATCTCTAAACTTAGGATGGGCAATAGAGATGAGTAGTTTCACACGTTCTTCAATCGTCGTCCCTCTTAAACAGACGCATCCATATTCAGTGACGACATAATCCACATCATTTCTTGATAAAGTAACAGCTGCACCTGGTTTTAAGGTAGGAACAATCTTTGAGATTTCTTCCCGTTCACCCGTGACAGGATTTTTTACCATCGCTGTCGAATATAATGCGATAAAGGATTTACCATCTTTGGCATTTTGTGCACCGATGGAAGTGTCGGCTTGTCCACCAGTTCCTGAAAATTGAACATGTCCGATCGATTCACTACATACTTGACCAGAGAGATCGATTTCAATTGTTGTGTTGATCGAAATCTGATGATCGTTTTTACCGATGATATGAGGATCATTGGCTTCAATTCCACGCATGAAATAAACATCTTTGTTGTTGTTTAAAAACTCATAAAGTTCTTTGGATCCAAAAGCAAAGGCACAGACATGCTTTCCTGGCATAAAATTTTTCTTTTTCCCAGTCACGATCCCAGCCTTAATAAGATCCATCATACCGTTGGTGAACATCTCAGTATGAATCCCTAAATCTTTTTTATCTTTTAAGAAATAAGATACAGCATTGGGAATTCCACCAATCCCTAGTTGGATGGTCGCACCATCTTTGATATATTTAGCAATTTCCTCACCGATTTTCATATCTTTTTCGTTCGGTTCGGGATTACTGATGGCGGGAACAGGATAATTTGCTTCGATGATATAATCCACTTGACTGATGTGAATTTGATTGTCTCCAAACGTTCTTGGAAAATTCGGATTGGTTTCAACAATGACGATTTTGGCAACATCCACCGCATCTCTTTCGTACACATTTTGTATCGATAAAGAGATATTGCCATCTTCATCAGGCAGGGAGGCTGCGGTAATAAAGATGTCCGGTGGCATATGATCAAAACGTTTTTTACCTGCTAAATGAAGATGATTCGGAATAAACGAGATATTGCCATTCTTATGGTATTTTCTCAGTGTATTGGTGTAGAACCAACCTGCGACTTTAAATGAATCTTTGTATTTAGGGTTTGTAAAAAACTCAGCTTCTAGGATAGGTAAACAATTTGACACAACCACATTTTTGACTTGATCAGCCACGGTATGGAGGATTCGCATGAAGTTTTGGGGTTCAGCTGCTGTCATACCGACCACGATGTGGTCATTGGATTTGACGAGTTGAACGGCTTGTTCAGCAGTAATTAATGTTGCCATAGGTTTCTCACCTTTCATGATTAGCCCCATTGGACGATGTTTGCTGCCCAGACATAACCTATGCCTGCTGCGAGCATACAGACGACCGTACCCTCTTTGACCTGACCTGATTTTAAGGCAAGGTGCAACGAGAGTATTTGATCGATTTGTCCAATGTGACCGTAATCTTCTAAATAGATCGATTGATCTTTTCTAAGGTTAAATTCTTCAAGCATCGCTTCATGACCACTTCGCTTGATATGAAGGATATCTAAATATCCGATATCTTTACGTGTCATCTCTGATTTGCGTAACGCTTCATCGATGCATTTATACCAATTGGGCATGGAAACCTCGTTCAAACGATTTTTCATTTTCACTGGATCCATCAATCTAAGCGATTTTTTTGCTTCATCAGCATTGGCGTGTGTAATCGGATGGCATAATCCACCGATCTCAACCCCTGCGGTTCGTGATAATGATCCATCCGCGATGACATGGGAACCAAGAAGTAAGTTCTTCCCATAGTTCTTCTTGAGAATCATGGCACCACCACCAGCCCCAAGGTTATACATCATTGACATGTCTTTATCGGTAAAATCGACAAAGTCTCCATTTCGATATCCCCCCACGATCATGATGACATTGATTTCATCATCAGCGATGAGCATATCTTTCGCCATCTTTAACGCAGAGACGGTGGTGCAACAACGATTTTGTACATCGATTCCCCAAGCATTGATTGCACCAATTCGGTCTTGAATATAAAGTGCAGATGTGGTCAGAGGATATTCTTTCCATTCTTCAGTCACACTTAAGATGACATCGATTTCTTTAGGGTCAATCCCTGTGTTTTTTAGGGCATCTAATGCAGCGAGTGCACCCATTTCCTGAGTACCATCTTGAGGAAGTTCTAGGGGAATTGTTTTTTCGCGAATCCCCAATTTATCAATCACCGCTTGTTCACTCCAGACGCCTTGTGTGGCTTCTGAGATTTCTTTTGCGGTCATCCGTCCTTTTGGAAGATAAATTCCCGTACCGACGATGCCTACATTGATTTTGTTCACTAGGAACACCTACTTTCTAAAGGTTGGGAATTATAAACGCATGCCACCATTCACATTTAAGGTTTGTCCTGTGACATAAGATGATTCTTCTGAAGCTAAGAATAAAGCAGCATTAGCGATTTCATGTGGTTGACCAAGACGTCCGAGCATGGTTTGCTTAGCAAAGCCATCGAGGAGTTCTTGAGGGACAGTTTTCAAAATATCGGTCATGATATAGCCTGGAGCAATCGCATTGACTCTGACGTTGGCACCTTTTCTCGCGAATTCTTTCGCCCAGGTCATCGTTAGGCCAATGACACCTGCTTTGGTTGCGGCATAGTTCGCTTGACCAATATTACCAAAAACACCGACCACTGAAGAGATATTAATGATTGATCCGTAGCCGTTAGCTTCCATATGGGGCCCGATCAGACGCGTCATGTTAAAGACACCTTTAAGATTGACGTCGATGACGAGATTCCATTGTTCATCGGTCATTTTGCGTGTCATGGCATCACGGGTAATCCCAGCGTTATTAACTAAAATATCAATTTTTCCAAATTTTTCAACGACGTCATTAAAGAAGGATTGTACACCTTGGACATCGGTCACATTCAGCTTATAAAAATGAACATTTTCACATTGATATGCTGCGTCACCCATATCTGCAGCGATGACAATCGCGCCTTCATTCGCAAAGGCTTCAGCCATTGCTTGTCCTAAACCTCTTGCGCCGCCTGTGATGACAGCAACTCTATTTTCTAAACGTTTCATGATGATCTCCTTTTTTTATACTTTCTTTAAAATGACTGCAGTACCCATACCGCCACCGATACAAAGACTTGCTAAACCAAAGGTGAAGGTGGGTTGTTTTAACATTTCGTGAATCAATGTGACAAGGATACGATTACCTGATGCGCCAACGGGATGACCTAAAGCAATCGCACCACCATTTAAGTTTGTCTTAGCTAAGATTTCTTCTTTGGTGATATCAAAGGCATCGGTCAACTCTTTAATCACACCAAGAGATTGTGCAGCAAACGCTTCATTGAGTTCGAAGATTTGGATGTCACGAATTGAGAGTTTGGCGTGTTTTAACGCTTGTTTGATCGCAGGTGTTGGACCTAGCCCCATGACAGAAGGATCAACGCCCCCTTGTCCAATACCCACCACTTCAAATAGAGGGGTGAGTTGATGGGATTTCACATACTCTTCACTCGCTAAAATAACGAAACTTGCTCCATCATTAATCCCTGAGGATGTTCCAGCTGTCACTGTGCCATCTTTTTTGAAAGCGGGACGAAGTTGACTAAGTTTTTCATAGGATGTTGCACGGTTGATAAACTCATCGTTTTCAAAGACGATATCACCTTTACGATTAGGAACAACGACAGGAACGATTTCATCCTTAAAACGTCCTTGATCTTGTGCAGCAATCGCCTTTTTCTGTGATTCCCAGGCAAAACGATCTTGTTCTTCACGTGTAATTTGATATTTTTCAACGATGTGTTCTGCAGTAATTCCCATGTGATAGCCTTCAAACGCATCAGTGAGTGCATCATAGAGCATATGATCACGCATCGGTTGTTCACCCATCTTGAGACCACTTCTTACTTGTGCAGGGACGAGATAAGGTGCGTTAGTCATGGATTCAGCTCCCCCAGCTACCACGAGTTGATGTAATCCTAACGCGATATTCGTATATCCGTTCATTACCGTTTTCATACCACTACCACAGACCATATTGACACCATACGCGGGAATGCTTGATGGAATCCCGGATAGAATGGAGATCTGTCGTGCTAAACCTTGTTTAAGTCCAGCAGGTAAAATATTACCAACCAAGACTTCATCGATGTCATTGACTTGAATGTTTGTTTCTTTAAGTAATGCTTTTAATACTTGTGAACCAAATTCTGCAGGATGGAGGGGTCCAAGCGTTCCCATAAATGATCCGATTGCGCTACGCTTTGCACCTATCACATACACTTTGTTCATTTTTCTTCTCCTTTTATATAAAGCGTTTTCATTTTTACATAAAAAACATATCGCATCTTATAAAATCAAATTTAACGGC
>CAYLLL010000029.1:0-8297 GCA_964384655.1 uncultured Mariniplasma sp.
AATAGTGATTTTTCAGGAGTAGATGTTGTGATTTCTTCGTAAGTTAATACGCTCATTCCACGACGACCGTTAGACGTCGGGTTGTATTTTTTAACCGCCATTTGGTTAAACCTCCTCTAATCTTTCACGTTAAATGGTGAAGGCGTCAATCTTTTGACCTTCAGCAATCTTGACAACAGCTTTCTTATAAGCTGACTTGTATCCTTCGTACTTGCCCATTCTCTTGAACTTGGGAAGAACGTTGATCGTATTGACTGAGAGCACTTTAACATTGAAAATCGTTTCAACTGCTTTTTTAATCTCAATCTTGTTTGCCTTACGATCGACTTTGAATGTATAACTATTTTCGCTTTCAATTAACTTTGTCGATTGTTCGGTAATGATAGGAGCTTTGAGAATATCATAATATTTAGTCATTGCCCAATACCTCCTCTAATGAAGCAACTGCTTCTTTGGTGAGCACCAATGTCTTGCAGTTTAATACATCGTAAACGCTCACATGACTTGTTTGTGAGAATGCTACGTTGGGAAGGTTTCTTGCTGCTAATACTTCGTTATCAGAAAAATCATTGGCAACAACAAGAACTTTACCTTCAACACCGAGATTCTTTAACATTTGTTGGAATAATCTCGTTTTGGGTTCAGCAATATCAAACCCTTCAACCACTTTAAGTTGTCCGTTAGCTGCATGATAAGATAGTGCAGAACGAAGTGCTAATTGACGAACTTTTTGGTTAAGCTTAACAGCATAACTTCTTGGTGTAGGACCGAAGACCACACCCCCGTGACGCCATTGTGGAGAACGTGTAGACCCTTGACGAGCACGACCAGTTCCTTTTTGACGCCATGGCTTTTTACCACCACCGGAAACTTCACCACGATTTTTGACATCGTGTGTTCCCTGTCTCATCGCTGCGCGTTGTGCATTGACAACATCGTATAATGCCTGTTGATGGGGAGCAATCCCGAAGACATAATCGGAGAGCGTGAGTTCAGAAACAGTCGTTCCCAAGTTGTTAACTACGTTTAATTTTGGCATGTTGACTTCCTCCTACTTCACACTTTTGATCGCTGTCTTGACGACAACCAAACCTTTTTTAGGTCCTGGTACGCTTCCGGCAATCAATAGTAATTGATTTTCAACGTCAACGCCAGCTACCTTAAGGTTCTGAATGGTGACAGTTTCATGTCCCATTTGACCTGGTAATTTCTTACCCTTATACTTACCTTTCATTGGTCCAATCGACCCTGGTCCACGATGGTATCTAGAACCGTGTGTCATTGGTCCACGATGCTGGTTATGTCTCTTGATGGTTCCTTCAAACCCTTTACCTTTTGAAGTTCCCGTTACATCAATCACTTCACCAACATTGAACAGATCCGTCTTTACAAGGTCACCGACCGCTAAATTTGCTAAATCATTATCCAGCCCTTCAAAACGGATTTCCTTAATGAAGCGCTTAGGTGCTGTATTAGCTTTTTTCACGTGCCCTTGTTCAGGCTTGTTACTTAATTTTTCCCGTTTGGTTTCGAAACCGACTTGTGTTGCTACATAACCATCTGTTTCAACAGTTTTTTGTTGAAGCACCACATTATCAGCCACGTCAACCACGGTGACTGGAACGAGTACGCCATTTTCATCGAAAATTTGCGTCATTCCTAGTTTTCTACCTAAGATTCCTTTGGCCATATTTTTACCTCTTTCTTATTGTTCTTAATTATTTTTTTAGTACGATATCAATACCTGATGGTAGATCGATATCCATAAGTGCACTAATCGTCTTTGGGTTTGGATCAACGATTTGAATCAAGCGCTTGTGAGTTCTGCGTTCAAATTGTTCACGTGAATCTTTGTTAACGTGTGGAGAACGTAGGATAGTGAAGATTTCTTTTTCTGTTGGGAGTGGAATTGGACCTTGAACGGTTGCACCGGTTCTCAACGCACTTTCAACAATCTTCTTAGCTGCCTGATCAATCAAACGATGATCGTAAGCCTTTAAACGAATTTTAATCACATCTTTTGCCATTTTTTAAGCTCCTTTCGCCTATAATCTTTGTATAGACTTGCTCCATGGAAAAACCTAACACGTAGACAACGGCTATCCGTGTGTCAGCAACCTTCCATTTCACAGCCCCTCGCGATTTACACACGAGCGTTACTATTATATAAGAAACGCCGAAGAAATGCAACAGGGGTACTGTATTTTCTTCGGCGAAAGTGTCTATTTATTCTTTTTTTCTTTTTGTTCTTCAAGATATTCTTTATATGCCCCTTGTTTTATCACAGCGTCTGGACCGAGCTTCTCTCTTAATTGTTGATAAAACAGTCTTCTCTCTTGATTGAATTTATGAAGCCCATTAAATCTTCCTTTATTATCGATGCGTGTTTTGATGAGGGGTACCAATTGATGTAAGGCTGATGGATGAATACCAAAATTGCGATAACCTGCACGTAATAAACGATTAAACATTTCATTGCTTGTCATATAATGTCCCATGAAGAATGGCTTAACGGTGGCATAATGACGTCTGAAATATTGGAATGTATCAATAACATCAGCATAAGCGTGAGAGTCTTTGAAAAGTCTTAGTGACAATGCATCGTAGTAAGAACGAAAATTATCTATGTAATCCATCACGATTGAATCCAAATGAAAGACCATATTTTTCGAAGCCCTCAGTTCTTTATTGCTTTGAATAGTGGATTGATAATCCAAATCAAATCCCAACTGAAACTCTTTATTATATTCATTTTGTTTCATGACACGCTTGATGAAAGATGTCCACTCGTGCATATCCTTTTCAACACGAATAAAGGGGATATGGAATGATATCTCTGACATCGAGTCTTTCATCACATGAGCAATGGCTGATAAGTAATTTGCATAATAAGAATGTTGACGATACATACTATCTTTATTTGGGTACTCACCATTAAAGTCATCGGTGGATACTATTTTGTCAAACGCGGGAAATCGAAAAACAATGGATCTTTGATTGTTATTTTGTTCAATAATCTTTATATATTCTATCCACTCATTTGTGGTGAGTGGTGACCCGTTAGCAGCCAATAAGTATTCGGGTTTAAACATGACCCCATCATACCAAAAATTATCGACAACCATTGACATATCACTTGGGTTACTAATCGTAGCATAAAGACGATATCGATCACCCAAAATGGATGGATCAATGGTTTTAATAATCTCCTTTGACTGATTTTGAAGGTAGTAGCTTTGAATAAGTTCTATTTTTGGTTCAGTAATGATTTCTTGAGTATTCGTTAAAATGATGACTTTTTTTCTACCCAGCAACTCAATATTTGAATGAATGATGGGGACTTGAAAGTTCACAGAAAAGTGAGCAATGGCTTGATCATTCGAAGTATTTCTGTAAATAATCCCTTTGATATTTGAGTTAAAAGAACTAAATATCTCTCTAAAAAATGATTGGACAACAATGATTTTATCGGTATCAATTGTCTTAGTAAACTCTTCGAAAAGGAATCTTCTTGCATGAGAGCACAAGCGATCCTCAATATAGGAAACTTGTTCCATTAAAATCAATAAAAAGACCTTATCATTGGGATTACGATGATATTGATCAAGCGTATTATCGACATCATTAAATGCTTCATGTATGGCATTAAAGAGATCATAGTTTTGTTCTTTCACATAGGATTCAATACGATTAAAAAATTGGTCATTGTCAAGAATAAAACCTAAAGTACTGATGACATCAAGATTTGATTGATAACTATCGCTTGATTTAGCTGCCCATTTGAGATGTTTTAAGTCCTCTAATGTACGATTACGAACCTTTTTTAAGATTGCTTTGAATCGACTCGAAGGCATCTTTGACAGTACGTCATTTTCAATATAGTGTTTGACACTAGCATAGATGATTTTGTTGCTTAACAAACTGAAATCCATGTGCTTTGATGATTTGAATATTGCGACTCTTAGTATCTTTTTTGCTAAATTTATGGCAGCCATTTTCTTTATCCTTTATGTTTTCATTGAGTATTTTGCTGCACCGATTATTCCTGCATCATTTCCTGTTTTTGCAAGGACAATGGGTACATCTGTCGTGTTAAAACGCGCATTCAGTTGATAGTGTTTTTTTATGCTGTCAATCAGTATATCTCCCGCTTTGGCAATTCCACCACCAATAATAATGACATCTGGATCTAAACTTACTGCAAGTATGCTCGCACTAAGTCCTATATATTTTCCCATATCATCAACGACTTTTACGCCAACTGGATCCCCTTTTTTTGCAGCATCAAAGATACTTTTCACTGTCAAATGATGACTATCGAGTAAGGTTTGATGGCTCTTCATTAGTTTTCTTGCATTAGTTAAAATTGCTTTAGTTCCACAAACTTGTTCAAGACATCCACTTTTCCCACAGCCACACACTTCGTCGGTGTCGAAAATTGGCATATGTCCAATTTCACCACCTGCACCTGTTCTTCCTTCGATTATTTCACCTTCAACAATAATTCCACCGCCAACACCTGTACCTAATGTGTAAAAAATTGCATTATGATGAGGAATATCGAGTGATTCATTTTCACCGTAAGCTGCGATATTGGCATCATTTGAGACAGCAATCTTCACATGATCCGGTAATCGGTCTTGCATCAACTTAATAACGTCGATGTTTGACCAATGCAAGTTCGGGCACTTATGCACAAAACCATCCTTAACAGGACATGGAATCGCAAATCCAAAACCATGAATATCATCATATGACAAATGATGTTTGTCAAGCAACTCACCAGTCGCTATCATCACCTCATCAAATATTGTCGTTTCATGCTCTGATTGAGGTGTCGAAAACTCGATTTTTTCAATAAGTTCAAATTTGGTTATTTTGAATAACCCAACTTTGATGTTAGTTCCACCAACATCAATTCCGAATGTATAATTTTTCATAAATCCTCCACACTCTTAAAATTATATAATATATAATTTATAAATCAAGTGTATTTTTAATTTTCATAAAAATCATTAAAAAAGGAGCAGAATTGACTGCTCCTTTGTGATTAATAGTGCTCTTTGAAATATTGGCTGATGTTTTCAAGAGACTTCATTAAAACTTCGTCCTTCTCGATGTCAAGATCATTGAACAACGAGGCTATCATCTCATCGTGAAATTCATCATGAATCTTTAAGACATTGTGCGCAATATCAGTGAGTTTTAAATAGACTTTTCTTCGGTCTGATTCGTCACGTTCTCTTTGAATATATCCCTTCTTGACAAGGACATTGACGGATGTTGTTAAGGTACCTAAGGTTACTCTGAGTTTAGCAGCGACATTTCCCATGGTCGGCGTAGAAACATTTCTTACCGCTTCTAAAACATGCACTTCTGTCATAGAAATTTTGACACCCCGCTGTTTCAATACACCTGATTCAATACTCAAAATATGATTGAAAACATCGACTAATAACTCATTGATTACCTCTTTTGGAGACACCATGACTCAAACCCCCTTGAATTATAATACAATATATCCTACACCTAGTGTACCTGGACCCGCATGAGCTCCTACGACTGGTGTTAATGGTACAACTTCCACAGAAATATCTGGACGAACTGCTAAGAACTGTGCTTTGATCTCTTCTGCTTTTTCACGATTGTTCGTATAAACAATGAACATGACAACATTTTTGCCTTCTATGTCATGTGAAACAACTTCAACCAAACGTTGTTGAGCTTTCCCAGTAGTACGAATTTTTTCAAAAGGTACTAAACTGCCATCTCGTTGGATGTGTAAAAGTGGTTTAATCTTTAATAATGTTCCCAAAAAACCACTTGTCGTGGATAAACGACCATTCTTAACTAAGAATTTTAATGTATCAACGAGAACATAGATGTAGATATTATCTCTTATTTTTTCTAATTTATCAATGATATCACGAACTTTACTTCCATTTTTAATCATTTTAATGGCTTCTAATACAAGATATGCTTCACCATAGGAAACACTTCTTGAGTCAATGACATAAACATTGATTCCAGGGACCATGTCTTTAGCTAAGATCGCACCTTGGTAGGTTCCACTAAGTTTTGATGATATGACCACAGCGATAACGTCTGTATATCCTTCATCTTTTAATTCTTCATACACGCTTGCAATTTTACCAGTGGATGTCTGTGATGTTGAAACATCAATATCTGGGTTTGCGTTAATGATATCATAAAACTCTTTTGCTTGAATGTCGACATAATCTTCGTACTCTTTGCCACCCAAATTTAATGTCGAACGAATCAGTTTTACTGGATAATCAAGCTTCATGTAGTCAACGCCTGAATTACCACATACAACAATACCTATTTTCTCACTCATATACTTTCTCCTTAAAATTATTTGAACTTCAAAACATGATACTATTTATATCATAACATATCGGCCAAATAATTCAATAAAAATGATAATTTATGTAAAAATATTGATTGTCTCAAGTTGTGATATGGCTGAAACTGAATTTTGCTCATGAATATTCTTCTTTATAAAGTCTGAAAGTAAGCCAATTTCGCAATTATTATAGTTAATGTTTGCTGCCATATTTAAATTTGTAGCTCGATCATATTCAGGTCGATATACTAAGACATAATTAATCACTTTGACGCGCGAATCAACCATATTAGCTAAAACTTGTCGGTGATTGATGGAATCTTGAAGTTTTTTGGTGTATCTTTCTTCACTTCTTTTTTCGTCTTGATTAAACATACCAAACTCTAGTACAATAATCAAACGATCATACACCAATAAGTAATCGGTTCTCATGTGGTTACCATAAACAAGGGGATACTCCATAATTATATGAAGTTGATCGAGATGTACTCCCATAATTTCGATTTGATCAATCGTCCTTCTTAGTATGGTTAATGTATCTATCCAAGTGATGATTTCTTCATCTTTTAACGGCCATATCGAGATATTTTCTTGATAGAACTGTTTTTTTAGCATTTGATATATGAATGTTTGATTATACTTCTCTACACGTTCTTTCAATAGCTGTTTTTCAATTTTCCAGTTCATCTTATAAATTACTTCAACAAATGATTTAAACTGCTGACCTGATGTAAACGTAAACATTGACTTGACTTTTATCATTATAATTCTCCTTTTACTAATCCTATAAATTGGGCTTAAGATCTCTTTTGTTAGTATGATAACCCAACATATATTAGAGAGAATGCGTTAACTTTACTTGAATATAAAAAAGGCCAAACATCATGTGCTTATGTTAAGGATAAAGTGATCATATCGTATCCCTTGGGTTAAACACTTCATTGAATGACCTTAAAGAAGATTATATTGTAAGTATTTTAACTGGTATTTCCATTCAATTGAAACCGATTTCGATTTCTCTAAAATTAAGATGATGTTGCAGTCATTAATAGACTGTTATCATGCGATGCTAACTGATGTTTTGTATAATAATGGGATATAAACACAGCACTCCAATTGATTAAAACGATACCTATCCAAACGCCGTAAACACCCCATCCAAATATGGATCCTAAAAGATAAAACAAAGCAATAGGTAAGATTTGTCTATAGATTCCAAGATAAATAGCAAATTTTGGTTTTTTTATTCCTTGAAGTATGGACACATTGATATTTATGAATACATATGTAGTAAACGCAATAGCTTCGATGCGTAGGTACGTCGCTCCTGCTTGAATGACTTCTGGATTTGAATCAAATATACTTACTAATAATGGAGCTAATGGCCATATTAAAATGGTTCCTATCAACATGATGATCACACCATATTTAATTCCTTTTTTTCGAGTCTGTTCAATTCTCGCATAATTCCTAGCACCGAAGTTTTGTCCCGTAATGGATAATACAGCAACATTTAATCCAATGGTGGGTATGAGGGCAATTTGTTCAATTCGCATTGAAACTCCATAAGCTGCTACTGTGCTTTCACCACCATATTGTAAAACAAAATAATTAATAATAAAAACACCGAGAGCAATCGTAGCCATATTTAAACTGGCTGGTATTCCTTGTGCTAGAATTTCTCTCATTGTTTTAAATGTAACTCTAGCTTTCTTAAATATACCCAGATTGAAGGCCTTTGATTTCATCACATGATAAAGTAGATAAAAGGTTCCTAACATTTGGATGATAACTGTTGCAAGCGCGACACCTGCTACTCCCAAAGCTGGTAGTCCAAACCAACCATACATCAACATAGGATCTAATATGATATTTAATAAAAAACCTGCAATTAAATAATTTCTAAAAGGCTTGGTTAGGCCTTGTGCGC
>CAYLLL010000030.1:0-8282 GCA_964384655.1 uncultured Mariniplasma sp.
ATAATGAATATAAGCTCAATATGAATATCGTAACCGCACATGGTTGGAATTATGCGATCATTGGTGAAAATTTGGAACTGCCAAATGAGGTAGGTATTTATTCAGATGATGGTTCTATTCTATATTCTGGGCCATTGATATATACAACAGATCGTGATGATGTTTCACTCTCACTAGAGTTGATCCTATCTCAAGATGAACCTCTTACGGATGATTTATTTTCACTTGAAACCCATGGATTATATATGGATCATCCAAAAGCAAATATTAACTTCTTTGACCGTGTCAAAATTAAGAACTTTTCACAATTAAAAGATATTCTTTCAATTGAAGATTTAGATCTCTTTGCTGATAATTTGCATCATGAATTATACTTTTTTATCGATGGTTATATCAGAGAAACCATTGAACTGAAAGAGGATCAAGTCCCTATCGATATACCGTTAGGAGATTTTAAAGCCTACGAAAATGCACTTCTACGCTTTAGTGAGCAATTACAAATCGAGCCCAATTACATCATGGGAGGAAGTTTAACAGCGAAAATAAGTGATGAAAAGGGAAGAGTACTTTTCAGTACATCCTCATTCGAACAAAAATGGTTTGATCTAAATGCCATGTTTTTTAAACATATCTTCTATGGTGCTGGATTAAATGAGGGGTATTATATTGATGGTACTAAAGAAAAGCTCATCGAATATCATACAACAGGGCCTAACATTCATTATAATATGCTTGATGAACAAGCAACATTTTTAGGTTTCATGGAAGCCTATGCTGATTACGAATCTAATGAATCCAACAGCACCATCTATCAAGTTAAGGAAATTAATGACACCACTTTTGAACTGACTGTATTTGCAAATACCATGATGGTTGGAGACATCAGTATTGTTTCTTTTTATGAAAATATGGGTATCTATGGGTTGAGTGGGCAAGAAATCATTGTTACTGTACGTTTTAATGAAGATTATTCAGAATTTTCAGAGTCATTTACATTTTCGAATCTTTCCATAAGTCAAGATAATGTCACATACCAAGTTACACTTGAATCCTTTGTAAGAATGACGATTGAATCGATTGATGGTATAGAACCTCCGATTGATTCACCAAATGCTATAATCAATCTTCCTATGGAGATGGATCAACCCTTATTTGTTAAAAGCATTCATCAAAACCGTTATGAAATTAGTCCTGGAGTTCAATACCTTCATCTTTGGCTAGAACCTGGAGAATATAAAATCGATGTTACAGATTCTCATCTATTAAGTCTTCGAATCCTCGATGCCCATGGTCAAGTCGTTGATTATGATCATCGATTCAAAATTACCAAGCGCGGTCAATATATAGTTGAGATTACATCAACGATACATTTTTTTACTGATTTCTATGTTCGCGAGAACGATTCTCCCCATTACGAAGTTTTTGACCTAAATTTTCAAGAAGGAGACATCAACAGCACTATTGATCTCGATGGTACTTCACTTTACATGCTAAAAATACCTTCAGTTCCCTATGATCGTGTCCTAGTATTCATTCCCTCATATTCAAATCTCAATATCTCAAGCGAAGTCATTTACATGATGCAAACAGATCAAAGAACTGGCTATCGTGATCATTGTGAAATCGATCCAACTGTTGATGTTCAAAATTCTTGTTACTTTTATATTCCTGCAAATACGATTCAATATGTATCGCTTAGTGGTCACTATCAAGGCGATTTTGCATTGGCTTATTTTTATTCGCTCACGAACGAAGGAAATATATCCTTATTGGAACCTATAAACGAATGGATGATGTCTACTCCCACTTGGTTGAATGATGACTTACACGAGACTGATATTCACTTTATAATCACTGATGAAGGATTATATGAGCTGATCACTTTGTACAAAGAATGGATTCCTTCTGCCCAATATGCAACCCTCTATGATTCAAATAATCAAATTATCCATTATGATTGGGATCATATACTTTTCTTAGAACCTGGGGAATATAAAATCCGTTATCATGTGGTTCACTATGATGATTCAGTGAAAGTATTATGCATTCCTAAGATCATAAAACACGAATAAACCGAGATTGCTCTCGGTTATTTTTTTAAACATATTTTTTGTTTTATATTTATCATCTATTCACTTTTTTCATGAATCTTGTTGCAATAAGGACAGATAATTTCCCCTTGATGGTTAATCTTTGTAATATTCCGATAATACATCGATGATTCAATCTTTCTCTCATAGAACCAATATTCATCATGCTTAAAGTCGGATCGATGAATCGCATATTTCTTTAAGTGTGCATTATCTGTGAAGAAATAGGGTTTTTTCGTATCCGTACACATGCCCTCTTTAATCTGAGTCATACAATTTTGACATTGATAAATCGGTTTATATGGATCTTTATGTAACGGTCCACCACAGAATGGACATACATCACGTTTGGTATCTGAATAAACCATGCCTTTTAAAATAATCTGCTGGATTCTTCTAAATGAATCGATATCTTCGATACTAATAAATATATCATCTCTTTCCATGTAATCTTCTTCGTACTGGTTAACGACAACGACTTCATGGATGCCATAGTTCTTTTTATAATAATTCAGTGATTTGTGCTCACTCGTATTACTGGTAATGATCATTTTATACGTTTTATCTTTAGTGAAGTGCAAGATGATTTCCTTGACATTATTACTAAACATATCGAGTTTCCATCCTTTAAAGGTGAAACTGATATCCAGTGAATGCAAATCGATTTTTACATTAGGGTTGATCTCAAAATTGAAATGACCTACGGCGAAAATGGTTAGAATCTGGACATAGCTCAAATACAATGCATTGAGTTTTTCTAAATCCATACTTGATTCATCGATTTTACTTGTTTTTTGTTGTCCTAATAAGAATTTATACGACTTATAGACCTGATGATAGTCCTTCTGCATTAAAAAAATATTGGTTTTCTTCAAGTGTAGATGCTTGTTTCGCTTTAGATTTTTTTGATAAATAGGTTTATGAAGTCTTGGTTGAATCGCTTGGCTTATCAATGATAACTCGTGAAGTAACTCTTTGGATAGATTGAAATACTGATTAAAATCTCTAATATATCCCGTATGAAGTTTACCAATCGCTAAAAAATAGTTGACATGATTGACTTTTTCTAAGATATTAAAGCGCATCACATCGCTTGCATAAAGCAAACTGTTGAGCGTTCTTCGATTCTTCTTAATGAGTGACAAAATATCATCCACATAATTACAAAAAACGACATTCTCGTAAATACTGTAGTCATCTTCATAGATTCTTGTCAGTAATTTTCTTGGTTTGACCCCTGTTTGTGTCAGGTTCGAGACATATTGGCTATGGTTAGCTAAATGAAGTAATGTCCCTTGATTGATAATGCGTGTGTTTTCTACAGGCAATACATCGTCTGAATCTTTTAAAACAATGATGGGTTTACTAAAAATACGTTTAACAGCAGATGTCGATTTTTTAATGGTTTCAATTGTTTTTTTAAGTCCTTCAAAATCATAGTCAGGCTCAATCGAAAAGAGCGTCATATCATGCACGACGTAATAATCAAATTCAATATAGGATAACACTTTGTGTTTTTGGATAAAATTTTGAATGCCTTGGAGTAAAGATGAAAAGCGTTCGTATTCTTCCTTGGTCAGCTTTTCTTCCTTTTTAACAGTATTACTCATTATCTAGACGCTTAATAAACTCAACACATTGGTGTAAGTTCAACTTTTCAAATTCCATAATTAACTTATCTTTATCATCAATGGTTTTCACTTCGAGCTTAGCAACTACTTTACTTAAAAGAATCTTTTCAATCGCTTCACTTAGGACATCTTCATTGGGGAAACATGCCTTATAAATATTCACGAAATCTTCGATTTGTTTTAGAATACGGTTCCCAAATGAAATGTTAAAGGGTGCGAGCAAGACTTCCACTTGTTTGATCAGTTCACTATTTTCAGCATCAAAATCACCGTTTTGTTTAGCGGTCTTAAAGAGTTTATCGATCGATTGATAATCATAATACTTTTGAGATAAAGGATGCGTATAATTGCGTACTTTAGGGGCACGTTTGGTGAAGTTCATGGTGTGAGCGCGGTCATAGACCTTATCGGAGATGACAAATGTCGATTCATCACGATTCGCGGTACCGATAAACCAAACATTGGGGGGTACTTTGAGTGTATTTCCTTGATCTAAGGCTAAATAATCAATCTCTTTGTCATCTTCTTTTCGGTTCAATTTGATGTTGATCAGTTTAAGTTCTCGTTGATGTTCCTCATTTTCCATTAGCGACAAGAAGTCTGAAAAATAGTATTCAATACGGGAAAGATTCATTTCATCAAGAAGAATAAATGTTAAGATTTCTTGATTTAAAGCCGCCTTATAAAGCGCTAAAGTAAACTTCTTAGGCGTATATTTCATCGAAAACTCATTGTAATATCCAAGGAGTTCATTCTTATCTTTCCAAGAGGATTCCACTTCGATAATCTCACAATTAGCAAAAACGGCTTCAGAGAATATTTTAGGCAAACTGGTTTTCCCAGTTCCCGACATCCCTTGAAGGATTGAGAGTTTGGTCGCACCTAAACCCGCTACGAAGGTGGCGATATCTTCAGGTGTGTAGGATAAGTGAAGTCTAGAATTCTTGGCATAATCGACAACGAACAACACGAGATCGTTTAAGGTGGGTTCAACCGCTTTAAACGTCTTTCGCTTTTCTAAATCCTGTTGATACTCATCCACATGAGAGTCTAGCAAGGTAAATGCAGGACATGGATCAAAATTTTGATACGTATCTTCTTCCAAGGTACTCGAAGCAAGTGCTGCTTCTTGTGCGGATTCTAGTGAGTGTGATGGATCAGCGATACCAACCAATTCTTCGCGTTCAAACGCTTTACGGATAAACATCCAGCTTAAGATGGTGGTTGCTGCGATAAGTGCATAGATTGCATCAGTACCAATATCATACTCATACGCTAATCCAGCAGGTAAATTGATCCCATAGAAAGCGAAGATATCAAAGATGACCTGTTGATTAATCGCTTGAGCAATCTGGAAATAATAACCCGAAATCGCAATGATGAAGATAAAGAACATGTTCACGCCTGATGCAAACTTGACGATGGAACTAAACTGACGATATTTGGATAAATAACTCGTCAGTGTCACAACAAGTGCAATGCCTACAGAAATAAGCATGATCACTAAGATATAAGCCACAATGCGATACCCGGGATCTAGATTCGTGTAATCCCTTAGGATCTCGAATCCTGTTAAGTCAACCGAATAGGTAAAATTATCAAAGATAATCCGTATTTTAACGATGTGCAACAGCAACATTAAAACACTCGTCGCTGTTAGTAAAATGACATAAGCTAGAGGTTCAATCTTCGCATACTTAATCGTACTATCCACATACACAGTTTCACGGAAAGCATGATATTTCCCCTTCACAATCGCTAAGATAAAGATCACGACAATCATCAGTAGCATGGGTATATATGCAAATGTCTGTGCTTCAGATTCTATTAGGGTGTAATACATCTGCATCGTTAATCCCAAAAGGAAAAACGTAATGGTTGCGATAAAGTTCGCATTGATATATGAATTAGATTTTATGATAAAGCGTTCCTTGTCAAAAAAGTAGAAGGATAAGCAGTGTGTGAAATAAAGAAATAATGCGAGGAAAATACCAAAATTAACGAGGAAATAAATAATGAGTTGGATACTTGTATCCCCTAAAAAGATGACATTAATCGCGCTGGCATAATAGGTAGTCCCACCATCTGCGAGTGAATAAATGGGGATAAAGAAGGTGGTTAAATAGACGAGCATGGAAAGAATACCGATAATTAAAACGACCAGAGGTATCTTTGTCGCTGAAAGTTTTAATTCAATCTCATCTTGTTGAATACCTCGACTCTGAATAATGATCTTATTTCTTAGGACAAATAAGACAAAAACTCCAAGGATTAAAACGATATTCAATATGACAAGAACCATTGAAAAAACAGTCATCGAGCGGTAGAGTGTTTGATATATGATGAGTGTGATGGAATATCCAAGATAGTAGATCACACTGGTGATAATTCCCCATGTGTTTTTTCTTAATAGGCTAAAACCTGATAATAGAAGTGGGGCAATCGAGACATAAAATACAATCATCAATACAAAAGAGAAGATTTCAATAAATCCACCGTTTGTAAAGTTGCTAGCAAGTGTAAAAATGGTGTCTTCCTCATAGGGTTCTACTAAAGAAAGAGACATGATCCATAGATTGATAAAAAACACAAAAAGCGTCAAGCTTAAGACCAATATCCCGATAAACCATGGCTTTTTCATTAAAGTTTTCATGATTAACTCCTCTTTTCACTCGTGAACACTTGGCGAGATTTTTATGTGTTTCATCAAACAATCAAGTGGATATCCTATCCTTCGTTATGACTTCACAATGAATCTCTCTTTGTTACTATTGTAACACATGAAAGTATGACACTACTGTAAAAAACTGATTGACGTCAACGCTTAACATAAAATATAGAGCGAAAAACGTCAATTCATGAATATTGACGCATTAACATATTCATTATGATATTCTTTATTATAGTTTTCTGATTTTAAACAACTTCTTCTTGCTTAGCGTGTTTGATAGAAAAAAGGAGTCCTGCAATCGCAGTGAATGTAAACATGATGATGCCTACGATGGCGAGTGGATCAGAGACATAGGTATACGTTGACATACTATCTGTTAATCCTGTTCTTGTATACACACTTTCCAAAACTGTACTATTTATAAGACAAACCATGGTACCTAGAACACCAAGTGCAAAAACGGTGATACTCAAAATAAACTTCTTCATACATTCCCTCCTAATAAAATTTTTAGTTATCAGTCTTGTAAATCTTTCTTATATTCTTAAACTTTTCTTTATATTCATCATCAATTCGATAAGAATCACACACTTTTTGAATAGCTTTACCTACGATATTGTATTCTAAGGGCTTATTTTTAAGATATTCTAATGTTTTATCAGGATGATAAATCCCCAAATACGAGATTAACCAAGCTTCGGCCATTACTACATAGTAATCATGATCATCTTTGAATAAATCAATGATCTTATCAAATGCTTCTTTAGTTTTGACTAATGTTGGCATAAACATGACATAAGCCCATCGTCTAGCAAATAAGTTTGAATGATGGATATATTCTTTAGCTTTTTTATATGCATACTCTACATTTAACTCTTTACTGATAAATTGTGTCAATTGATCGACATGCCACCAATCATTGAGCAAGTGAAAATTGTCTTCTATGAATCTAAACTGCTCGTTAATATCCTTAATTAACCCTAAGGATACTTGAAAATACGTACGATGATATTGTTGTTTGTCTAGAATAATATCTTTCAAAAACTGAACATCCACAAGGTTCTTAATCAGTGTTTTATTCAATGAGTCAACATCTTTTGTCTTATAATGACGACCCAGTTTAGAAAATTCGAGTTCAAAATCATGTAAATTCGTTATGTTAGTCATCTATATCTCCCTCTATAAAAATAATGATTGATGAAAATTGATGAAGTAAAAAAATATAATGTAATCAAGATTAATTCACAAATTTATATTGTATTAAAAGATTCAAACCTCACAATGATACCTAACTAATCGATTGAAGTTACGATACTTTCTCTGAATCTATTTATTCTTGTGATAAAGTTTGTATAATTTTCTGCATAAGAAAGATCTAAATTGCGTTCTTGCAACATGGCTTCAAACCGTTCACTTCCAAGATCAAACTTTTCACTAAAATAACTTTGACTATATGGCGTACTTAAACCAAAAATGCTTAAACTTAATATATCATTGGTCATACAGCAACTTGTTTCATATAGAGCTCGGCATTCTCCGGCCAGTTGCCGACCGCCGTCTCAAGCACTCGCTGGGCATCGATGAAAACTCCGCTTGCCATCAAAGCCTGCGCATACTCGACATGCGCCTCTACCCGATCCGGCGTGGCCTCGAGCACCCACCCCAATAACGCCTTGCCCTCTGCTGGCCGGCCCTGCCGCACGAGGAAGTTTCCAAGCCCACGCTGACTTTGGATATCGCCAGGCGCCAATTCGAGGGCATGACGATAGGCGAATTCGGCTTGCCCGACCGCTCGCAATTCTGCCGCGAGGTCGCCCAGCGCACGCCAGAAATCGTGGCGCGCAGGGAAACGCTCCACCAAGTCTTCCATCAGCGACTTGGCGTCCTCCG
>CAYLLL010000031.1:0-6916 GCA_964384655.1 uncultured Mariniplasma sp.
ATCCATACCTCTTAAGAGTTTTTTGACAATGTTTTTGTCATATCCTTGAAATTCTAAATATAAAGCCTTCATCTGATCACCTTTACATAACATTCTATCTACACTATAGCATGCACTATCATCCTTGAACAGGGCGTATACGCCCCATTCGTACATGGACACATTGAAAATGATTTTCATAAATTTTCATAAATGGAATTGTATACCGATGACCCCATCAAAAAAATCATGCAATACAAATGAACATATCGCGTTATAATATAGATAGTGATACGTTAAAATTTCATCGATAAAGAGGTGCTCTATGAAACATCATGAAGACCATAAGTCAGTCATGAAACAAGCGATTGAAAAAGCACGGGAAACCATGAATTTAAACATTGGTGGTCCTTTTGGTGCAGCCATTATTGATCAGAACGGGGAAGTCATCGCTGTTTCTTCAAATTCCGTCTTACAAGACCATGACCCTACAGCCCATGCCGAAATGAATGCCATTCGGATGGCTGGTGAAAAACTAGGTACACACGATCTATCAGGATGCACAATTATTACCACAGCATTCCCGTGTCCGATGTGTCTAGGTGCCATCGTATGGGCAAATATCCATCACGTGATCTATGGATGCCGTCCTGAAGATGCCGATGCAATCGGCTTTCGTGATGATGTGATCTATCAACTTTTACGAGGAGATATGAAGCATCAGGATGTTTTATCTTTTGATGAAGAGTTTCGTAAGGACTGTTTATGTCTTTTTAGGGAGTATCAGGATAAACAAAAAGAAATCTACTAAAAACCAACCTTGCGGTTGGTCTTTTTCTTATTTATCACCCATAGTTAACGCCATGACTGCTTTAGCGGTATGAAGTCTGTTTTCAGCTTCCTGATACACGATGGAATGAGGTCCATCGATCACCGAATCTTCCACTTCATTCCCACGATCTGCAGGGAGTGCATGCATATATTTCACATGTGGACTAGCAAGTTTGATCATGTCTTCAGTACATTTCCATGACTTATAGGATTCAAGTAAATCATCGATGACTTGTGTCGATTGATTATTTACCCAACTACCCCAATTCTTTGGAATGACAATATCAGCATCTTTATACGCTTCTTCCATGTTGTGCGTGATTCTAAATGTTCCTCCATGCGCTTTCGCATTTTCTTGAGCTTTCTTAATGGCCCACTCAGGAAGATCGTAGCCTTCGGGATACGCTAAGGTAACATCCATTTGATATCTTGGGAAAAGTAGAATTTGTGAAAGAGGGACACTGATGGGTTTTTTATGGCTTTTTGCATACGCCCATATAATCGAAATTTTCACGCGCTTAGTCGATGGGAACACTTCTTGAATCGTCATTAAATCAGCTAAGGCTTGCATCGGATGATAAAGATCATCTTGAAGATTCATAATGGGTACTGTGGAATATTTAGCCATCTCTCTTAAATACTTATTTCCTACTTCCCAAAAACAGTTTCGACACGCGATGCCATGACCATAGGAAGAAAGAATAATCGCGGTATCTTTCGCACTCTCGCCATGTGAGATCTGCATCATGGAGGTATCTAAGAAAGTCGCATGACCCCCCAGATGAGCGAGTCCAGCTTCCATCGAATTTCTTGTTCGTGTGGACTGTTCAAAAAACATCAAAAATGCGGTCTTATGAAGAAGATATGGTGTGGGTTCATTATGTAGAAACTTATACTTTAAATCTTTGGATACTTCTAGTAAAATATCAATTTCGTGATTGGTCCATTCTTCTAATGTAATAAAATGTCTTCCTTTAAAACGTGGTTGCATCATTTTTCTCCTCTCAAATGTTCGATATAGTGTTTAGGTAAAGCGGCATAAAAGGCACAAGCTCTCACAAGTTCATCTTTAAATGTGATTTCATTGGGTGCATGTGCTTGATCTTCGTGTCCTGGACCAAACCCGATACATGGAATACCAAAACGTCCCATGATGGATACGCCATTCGTAGAGAATGTCCATTTATCAATAATGGGTTTTTCTTTAAATAATCCTTGATAGATATGATCAGCTGCATGAAGCACCTGATGATTTTCAGAAAGTACCCATGTTGGAAAATAGGATTGTGTCGGATAAGATAATCCCGTGTAAGAAGGTCTATCGTAGTCATACATCTTGACGATGGCTTTCGCTTTTTTCACCGAGGGAAGTGCTTCAATCTCAGCAATTGCTGATTGGTAGGTTTCTCCATGGGTTAATCTGCGATCAATAGAAATCGTACATCCATCAGCAACCGCACAGCGTGAAGGTGAGCTAAAGAAAACTTCACTCACCGTGAGTGTACCTTTACCTAAAAATGGATCATCTTTAAGTTTCTTACCGAGTTCTTCAAGTTCTAAAAGGATGGGTGCCATTTTGAAAATAGCATTATCCCCTCTTTCAGGAGCACTGCCATGACAACTGATTCCTCTGGTTGAGACACTGATTTCCATTCTTCCTCGATGCCCTCTATAAATGCGACATGAGGTGGGCTCCGTAATCACGACAAATTCAGGTTTGATCTTATCTTGTTCAATGATGTACTGCCAACACAGACCATCACAATCTTCTTCTTGAACAGTAGCCGTCATAAGAAGGGTATAATCATCTTCAAGATGTAAATCCTTAATGATCTTGGCTGCGTAAATCATTGCTGCCATACCACCTTCTTGGTCGCTCGTTCCACGTCCACCAATATGGTGATCATCTTCAAATCCTTGGTAAGGATCAAAGGTCCAGTTTTTGATTTCACCAATACCCACAGTATCGATATGACCATCCATCGCAATCACATGTTTTCCATGTCCTAGATATCCCAAAAGATTTCCCATAGGATCGATGACAATCTTGTCAAAACCCACCTTTTCCATCTCTTGTTTGATTCTTTGAATCACTTCTTTTTCATGACATGATTCTGAAGGAATCCTAACCATGTCTCTTAAAAATGAGGTCATGTCTTTTTCATAATGTTTCGCATAATCTAAGATCTTATCGAATGGTATCATCATATTTTTCCTCGGTTCGCTTTAATTTTTTCATCATAGGTGAAGACTTTTTGGTATTCATTATCCCAGAAATCCATATGTTTCATCTGATCTAAATACGCTTTTTCATAACCAAAAATAAGCCAATCATGTTCTTTCTGCAAGAAAAGTCTTTGTTTCTTTTCATTCGAGCGTACATCTTCAATATTCTCTGTACTGGCCTTTAAAAAGATATCTTTAAACCATCGTTTTAAGACAAAATCTTCGGTTTCTAAAACGCGATGATTCAAGTCTTGAATCACTGAATCATAACGATCAAATCCATCAGTAGCAATCGTGACGATGTTATCATTTTCACCAAGTTTAAGATATTTCGCCATCTTAATCGCACCGATGATGTTACAGATGGTAGAGACTCCAAAAAGATTTCTCATCTTTATGGCATCGTCATGACTCACTCCATAAAACTCTAAGATATGAGGAGCATCATGGATAATCTTCAACCCTCTTACCGTATCTTCATCTTCAATAAGCGTAATAAAATCTGTATTGAGGACATTATGGATCAGGGTGCACATTTTATCTCCAATACCCTCTATCCGGTGTTGCCCTCTACCTCCGTTCATGAGTGTCGAACACTCGTAAGGTTCAAGAGCGACAATTTTCGCTTCAGGAAACACCTTTTTAATATGATCACCTGCAGCAAGTGTTCCTGCACTACCAGGTGCAGAAACAAACGCTGAAATGCGTTCATTTCCAATACCTTTTACCGCTTCTACTGCACTATGTCCTGTCACATGTCGATGAAAACGATAGTTGGGTAATAATTCAAATTGAGCTAAACTCCGGTAATTAGGATTTTTCTTTAATTCATAGGTTCTCTGCAAGGTCAAAATGACATCGGATTCAGTCCCCGGTGTTAGATCTAAGGTTGCTCCATATTTTTGAATTCTTTCATAACGCTCTTTGCTCATGTTATCAGGCATGATCACAATGGCATCTAAATTCATCAGATGACAAATATAGGAAACGCCAATACCAAAGTTACCTGTAGAAGGTCCTAAGATGGTATGTTTTCCTGGAATGATATCTTGATCCACACACCCTTCGATTAGGGTCGCATACGCTGGCCCTACTTTATGAGATCCTGAAGGGAAATAAGTTCCTAACATCACAACAATATTGGCATCGACGCCTGTCATCGCTTTAGGTAATACGATTTTATGCACTTGATTTTGTTCGTTTTTCCACGTGATGTTAAAAAGATTCATGGGATCATTTTCATCATCCAATGCTTTCTTTGCACGTGCTTTTAATTTAGGCTCGAGTAAACTTGGGTTAAGCATTTCTTCATAGGTAGGTCCTAGAGGTATTTTAATCATGATGATTCTCCTTTAATGTTTCAAGTTGCGTAATAAATGATGGTAGCGTCGGTTGACATAGCGGTGGTGATCCCACCGCTTTTTGGGCATTGATTGGGTCTTTTAGTCCATGCCCGGTATGAATCATCACAACCGATTCAGTGGGCTTTATGATGCCTTTTTCGAGGGCTTCCTTGATGCCTGCGAGGGCTGCTGCAGACGCGGGTTCTGCACACAAGCCTTCATGGGTACCAAGAATCTTCATCGCTTCTAAAATCTTTTGATCTGAGATAGCGATGAATGCACCATGAGTCTTTTCAACGGCATGCATAGCTTTCGTAGGATTTCTTGGTACACCTACTGCGATACTATCGGCAAGTGTATGTTCTTTTGTTTTCTTTAGAGGTTCTTTTGAAAGATAGGCTTCAACGAAAGGTGCACATCCTTCACTCTGTACCCCTAAAAGTTTAGGAATCTTATGAATGAGTCCCAGTTTTTTAAAATCGTAGATAGCTTTATAGAGACCCGCAATCGTACAGCCATCTCCTACGGAAACAGCAATCCAATCGGTGGGTCTAAAATCTTTTTGTTCAAAGATTTCATAACCGACAGTTTTCTTTCCTTCGATGAGATAAGGATTAACAGCGGCATTTCGGTTATACCATCCAAAGTGTTCGATGGCTTGTTTCGAGAGTTGATAGGTTTGATTATAGTCACCATCGACCAAAGTGACATTCGCTCCATAGAGTAAGAGTTGATTTACCTTACCTACCGGAGCTCGTCTAGGAACAAAGATATACGCAGGAATCCCCATCCTTGCCGCATGCGCAGCTAAGGAACTTGCAGCATTTCCTGTCGAACTACAACTGACAGCTTGATATCCTTGATCGATCGCTTGAAGGATAGCGATGGCACTGGCTCGATCTTTGAGGGATCCGCTAGGATTCATACTTTCATCTTTAATAAAAAGTTTTCTTATCCCCAGATATGACTCAAGACGATGCGCTCGGTAAAAGGGTGTCCACCCAATCTTTAACATATCCTTTATGCGATCGACTTTGATCGGTAAAAGGTAATGATAGCGAAACATGGAGTCATCATTATCTTGACGAAGTGTATCTTTCGTCATAAATTTCTTGATGGTGTCATAATCATAGATGACATCCAAAATGCCTTCTTCCCCACAAGACGGACATGTGAAATACGTTCCTACGGGATATGTTTTTTTACATAAAACACATTCAAGATGTTTGATTAACTGTAGGCTCATGAGGTCATTCCTTTCGATATAAGTTCTTCAAGAAAATGATCGATCAAATTTAAAGCGACTTTCTTACGATATACTTTGTTAGAACGTTGATCGTCAATGGGTTGAATCCACTCTTCATAATGATGAATGATCCTATCTTTTCTTTCTTTAAGTTCAAGAACCGAGATTCCTTTAAGATCTTCTTCCATGGAGATATCATGAATCACTTTAGGTGCGACCGCGCCTAAAGCCATTCTCACCTGTTTGATGTGGTGATCTGAGATTTCAGCCATACCCACAAAGGATACTTTGGAAATAGCATCCGATTTTCTTCCCCCTACCTTGACCCACGTAAATGTCGTACATGGACATAGGGGTAGATGAATCTCTTTGATGAGTTCATTGTCTTTGATGTCTGACTTCTTAACCCCAGTGATCAGATCATCTATCATGACTTTCCGTTCATGGTGCAAACTTGAAAGCACAACTTGTGCGCGTGCTGCATAAAGATAAACGAGTGTATCCGCCGCAGGCGACGCGTTCGCGATATTTCCTGCAAGTGTTGCCATCTGACGAATTCCTGGAGAGGCGATATCTTTTAAGACCTGTTTAAAGTGATCGGGAACCTTTGGGTGAGATAAAAGATCTTCCATCGGCGTCATTCCACCGATCATGAGTGTTCCGTCTTCTTCTTTGACAAAGTTTAGTTCATTTAAATGATATAAGAAGATCACCGGTGATTCAAAGCGTGGTTCAACCATGGGTCCCATGCGGCGTTGAACCATAAGATCAGTGCCACCGGCTACTTTGATAAAATGGACGCGTTCAATCGCGGATAAGGCTTCGTGAAGCGTTTTAGGAATCAGATGGTCTACCATACGTCTTCCCCCTTCTTGGAGGCAAGCATGATGGCATCAACAATCATGTTATAGCCTGTACAGCGGCATAAATTTCCACTTAATGCATAGCGAATGTCTTCTTCGGAGGGGTGAGGATTTTTAGCAAGTAAACTCTCTGCAGCAATCATCATTCCTGGAGAACAAATACCGCATTGAGATCCCCCTTTTTCACTCATTGCATCGGCAAGCACCTGATATCTTTTCGTCTTTGCGTATCCTTCAATCGTCATTATTTCCTGATTAGACACAAGTCCTAATGGTAATAAACAGCTATGGACGATATGGCCATTCATCAAAATCGCACACGCTCCACATTCACCTTCACCACATCCCTCTTTCGCTCCGGTTAAACCAAAATACTCTCTAAGCACATCTAAAAAACGAAGCGTTGGTGAAAGTGTTACTTCGACTGG
>CAYLLL010000031.1:6971-8221 GCA_964384655.1 uncultured Mariniplasma sp.
TTCAAGATAAACTTAATGGGTTTCATCATTGATCAACTCCATAATCATTTCAGGTGTGGCAGGAATCGTATGAATAGGCTTTCCAATCGCGTGTTCAATGGCAAGTGCGACCGCGGGAGCTCCACCGACTAAAGATAATTCACCTAATCCTTTCGCACCAAACGGTCCTAGTTGGTACGGATTAGGAAAAAATGTCGTCTTTGTTTTTCCTACATCAAGCGCGGTAGGAATGATGTAGTCGGTCATATTTTTTTGTTTCAAATGACCTAGATGATCTTGCATCACTTCTAGATAACCATAAGCGATCCCTTGGGTAATCCCCCCGTCAGCTTGACCTAAGGCTAGACGAAGATCAATGACTTCCCCGATATCATACGCACTCCATACATGCTTAATCGTGACTTGATACGTTATTTTTGACACTTCAACTTCAACGATATTTACTCCCCATGAATATGCAGGATACGCATCCCCTCTCATGGTTTGTTCATCCCACGTAATATAGGATGGATTCGTATAATGTTCGATGATTTCTTGTTCTTCATGTGCTTTCCATTCTTTTTTTAATCGAATGGCAGCTTTTTCGAGAAGCCCTCCAACAATCATAATCGTTCGTGAGGCCACCGTAGGCCCAGAGTCGACAATCACATCGGTGTCAGGAGGTTGAAAAAACACTTTTTCACTTGGAATGTCAAGCGTGTTAACCACAATTTTCTTTAAACTTGTGAAAGCGCCTTGTCCCATGTCTACAGCTGCAATCAGTAGATGTACATCATCGTTTGTATCTTTTCTGAGTTTAACTTTCGCGTGGATGTGATTCGATTCACCGCTTCCGGTAAATCCACATCCATGTAAAAACCAGCTCATGCCAATCCCATGGAAATTTTTCTCTTTTGTGTAATGTTCTCTTTTATAAAGATAATCCGATTCTTTCATCACGTGATGTATCAGTTGATCCATGATGATGGGATCGCGAAAATGTCCTGAAGTTGATGTAAGATCCCCTTGTTTGGCAAGGTGCTGATAACGGAAGATAAAACTATCCGTATGAAGTTTTTTAGCGACATGTTCCATAAACATCTCTATCGCAAAAATCATTTGTGGAGCACCAAACCCGCGAAATGCACCGGTAGGTACGGTATGTGTCTTGTAGACATCTCCCGTCACATCCAAGTGATCTATCGTATAGGCATCCGTAATCGCGATCATTGAACGTGAGAGCACGACACCTGATAATCCGGTTGCGGCAC
>CAYLLL010000032.1:0-8111 GCA_964384655.1 uncultured Mariniplasma sp.
TGGCTGCGAGCTCGAGTGCATCATAAAGACGTGAACGTATGCCATCTTTAACAATAAGTCGGTCGATGACTAAAAAGAAATCGTGATTTTTATTTTTATCGAGTTCAGGCATGTCTTCTAAAAGAATGTTTTCCCCATCGACATAGGCTCTGGTAAACCCTTCTTTTAAATACTGTTCAGCAAGCTTCTTGTGCGTTCCTTTTTGCCTTTCAATCACAGGTGCCATAATGACAACTCTGCTACCTTCTTTTAAAGATAAAACACGCTGTGTCATTTCTTCGATGGATTGTTTAGATAGTGGTTCATCCGAACCTGGGCAATAAGGAATCCCTACTCTTGCGTAAAGTAAACGCAGATAATCATAAATCTCTGTAACGGTTCCTACGGTTGAGCGAGGATTATTTGATGTTGTTTTCTGATCGATGGATATTGAAGGTGATAGTCCATCAATACGATCGACATCGGGTTTTTCAAAGTTACCTAAAAACTGTCTTGCGTAGGCGGATAAAGATTCCATGTAACGTCGTTGTCCTTCTTGATAGAGGGTATCAAATGCAAGTGAACTTTTTCCGCTCCCTGAAATACCCGTCATAACGACGAGTTTATTTTTTGGGATTTCTATATCAATGTTTTGGAGATTGTTTTCTCTCGCTCCATGAACTTTAATTGTATCCATCAATTTTCTCCTTGAATGCTTGTTCATCGATGACAGGGACACCGAGTTCAGTGGCTTTCTTTAGTTTTGACCCCGCATCTTCACCAGCAACAACTAAATCGGTTTTTGATGATACGGAAGACGCGACTTTACCGCCAAGTTTTTCAATCAGTTCAGTCGCTTGATCGCGTGAAAAAAGATTGAGTTTTCCTGTTAAGACAATCGTTTTACCATTAAACTCGTGCTCAACAGCTTGTGCAACATGATGGGTCATATTGATTCCAAGTTGTTCAAGTTCATTTATCAGTTCCATCTTTTTATGATCTTTGAAGTATGAAACGATCGAGAGTGCAATCATCTCACCGATTTCAGGGATATGAAGTAGATCATCAGTTGTAGCTTGACTAAGGGAATCCATGGATGGATAATGTTTGATCAACGTTTTGGCCACCTTAGCCCCTACATGTTTAATCCCAAGACCAAAAAGAAGACGATCCAACGTTTGTGCTTTAGAAGTCTCAATGGCAGAAAGCAGTTTTTCAACCTTCTTTTCTCCAAAACCAGGAATCTCCTTAAGTTCATCCCGGTACTGGTGGAGTTTATAAATATCTGCAATAGTATTTAAGTACCCGAGTTCATGAAGCATTTCAACGACTTTTTCACCGAGCGTATCAATATCCATGGCTACTCTTGAAGCGAAGTGAATTAAACTGTTGATGTTCTTTCCTGGGCACTCAGCGTTTGAACAATAATAATCCGCCTCACCCTCATGTCGGACAAGGGGTTCGCCACATACAGGGCAAGTTTGAATCATCTTGAAAGCTTGTTGATTTGAACGCTTTTCTTTGACGACGTGCAATACTTCAGGGATGATTTCTCCTGCTTTATGGACAACCACAGTATCGCCAATGCGGATGTCTTTTGTTAGGATGTAGTCTTCGTTATGTAGGGTTGCGCGAGCAACGGTTGTCCCTGAAACAAAGACAGGTTCTAATTCGGCTACAGGGGTGACCACACCTGTGCGTCCGATTTGAAATGTAATATCTTTAAGTATGGTTTCAACTTGTTCTGCTTGAAACTTATAGGCGGTAGCCCACTTTGGAAACTTCGCTGTATATCCAATCGTATCATAACGATCAAACTCATTCACTTTAATCACGACACCATCTGTGTCGTAGGGAAGTGTTTTTCTTAATGCATCGTAGACTGAAATCTGTTGAATCAAATCCTCAATATTGGGAACATGTTTATAGTGTGGATTGACCTTAAATCCAAGATGTGTTAAATACTCAAGGGCTTCTTTTTGTGTGCTTACATAGCGGGATGCATTGACAATGGTGTAGGCAAAGAGATCAAGATTTCTCTTGGCAACAACAGAAGAATCGAGTTGTCGAATGGTTCCTGCAGCAGCATTTCTTGGATTGGCAAAGAGTGCTTCACCTTCGTTCATGCGTTCTTCATTCACCTGTTTGAAACTCTTGTGTGGCATATAGATTTCACCACGAACTTCAATATCTATCAGTTCTGATAGACGTAGAGGAAGACTCTTAATGGTCTTGACATTTTGTGTCACATCTTCACCGACCACCCCATTACCTCTGGTGGCTGCACGCATAAAAAGTCCCTTCTCATAGAGGAGAGTGACTGCAAGTCCATCAATTTTGAGTTCCGTTGTATAGGTATACTTAAGCGTTGTTTTTGTAATTTTTTCATCGAAGCCACGAAGTTCATCTTCATTAAAAACGTTGGATAAACTCATCATGGGAACTTGATGGGTAACTTTTTCAAAGCCATCTAAAACAAGTCCACCAATTTTCTCGGTGGGGGAATCCGCTTCTTTATATTCGGGATAAGCTTCTTCGAGTTCTCTAAGTTCCTTAAGGTATTGATCGTACTGATAATCGGTGATCGTTGGTTGATCTTTGGTGTGGTAATCAATATTCGCTTGATTGATCAGTTCAGAGAGTTCCTTGATACGTATTTTTATGTCCATGGTTATCACCCAGTGATATTATATCACTAATGTGATTTTCACGAATGGATTTCATCTCTGTTTCCTTGATGAATCTGGAAATCGAAAGTTTTCTTCCGTTTTGATCTCTCATTCTCGTAGTGAGAATGAGCGTGTGTCTCGCTCGTGTAAGACCCACAAAGAGTAATCTTCGTTCTTCTTCAAGTGATATTTTCTGATTATTTCTTAACGAAGGAAGAACATTTTCTTCAAGACCAACGATAAAGACGTGATCAAACTCCAAACCTTTCGCTTGATGGATGGACATGAGGTGAATGGCATCGTTGTATGCATCCTCTCCTTCATCAAAAGGGATCTCATGTTGATAGAGCATTATCTTGATTTGATAAGCTCTTGTGTGGTTACGGTAGAGGATTGAAATCGCATCCCAATGAACACCATTTTTCTTCATGTTTTTGAGAGTTTTGAGAATCCAATCAGCCTCATTTTCCTCATTAGAAAAGACACAGTGGAAGACGGTACCTTTTTGGATAGATTGAGCAATCAACTCTTTTTTAAGTGGACGTACATTTCGCCTAATCAGGCGATTTGCAGCCAAAAGAATGGATTGATCACTTCGATAGTTTATCGAAAGGATATATGTTTTTGCATGGAATTCTTTGATATAAATTTCGATGATTTTTGAGCTCGCTCCACGAAATTTGTAAATGGACTGATCAGGGTCCCCAACTGCAAAAATTGACGTCTCCTTTTTAATGATTTTTTTAAGTAAAATGTATTGCAAATAATTGGTGTCTTGGAACTCATCAATGAAGATATATTGATACGAAAATGTGAGTTTCTGATGTGTGATATGATGATACATCTCTAAAAGGAGATCCTCAAAGTCTAGCATCCCCTTTTCTTTTAATCGTCTGACATATTCAGGATAACAATATGGTCGTTTTCCCTTCATAAAGCCATTTTTATAATTTGCGATGGAAAGTAGTTCTTCATCTGTAAAAAAGGAAAGTTCATTTTCAGTAACAAGTCGTATTTTATCTTGTTTCATGCTTTCTAAGTGAAGATAACAAAATTGATGAAACGTATGGATGTGAACATTTTGATGGTGTCCAAGTCGATGCTTCATTTCTTCACTCGCTTTATGCGTGAAGGTAATCGCGAGTATTTGTTCTCCTTTTGTCCCCCGACTGATGAGTTGTTTGATTCGCTCAATGATTACTCTTGTTTTTCCGCTACCCGCTCCTGCCAATACAAAAATAAAGCGGTCACTTGACGTGACCACTTGTGTCTGCTGTTCATTGAGCATCATTATCACCCCATCTTATACTAGGGATCTTGATTTATTTTTTCTTTCTTAATGAGGGGTGGCTTTCTAAGATCTTTTTAATGCCGTGAGGCATGGAAAATGCGATTGTAGCCACATCATCATCCACGCGAATAACCACACCTAATCCAAAGACTTGATGTTCCACTTTATCTCCTGTGTGTAATAAATGCCCTGATTCCTTTTCAGCTTTCCATAGTTGAGGTTGTTCTTGTTTAATCCATGATTCTTGAATGAATCGTGAGGGGTACGAGAATCGCATCGTCCCATAAACCATCCGTTGATCTGCATAACTCATATAAAGTTTTTCTTTTGCTCTCGTGATACCCACATAGGCAATCCGACGTTCTTCTTCAAGCTCAGATGGATTCATGAGTGAACGATCAGATGGGAAAATGTTTTCTTCTAAAACCACCATGAATACGGCTTTGAACTCAAGCCCCTTGACTTGATGATAGGTCGACAATCTCACCCGATCATAGTCATCAAATTCCTGATCTAAATCTGTGAATAGGGAAATTTGGTCGAGTTGTTGTTTCAATTTTTCATAGAAGGTTCCTTCATAGTATTGATCCCCTCGAGTAAATACGTTTTGAAGTTCTTTAAGGTTATCGATACGATCGTCAGCAATCTCATCATTTTCAGCACGCAACATATCGATGTATCCTGTTTTACCCATGAGATAGGGCATGATTTCCGCGAGATTTTCCATGCCATCAAATCCTTGATTCATCACCTCAAGAAGTGTTCTAAAATCTCTTAAACTCTGTCGTGCACTCGGTGTCAAATCAGCATAGTCAATCGCTTCGACCATAGATACGCCCAACGCTTTCGCTTTTTCTTCTAGGTGCTGAATAGAGATTAAACCAATGGATCGTTTAGGTACGTTAACGATTCGTTTAAAGTAGAAATCTTGGGTTGGATCTAAAACGGTTCTTATGTAGGCTAAAGCATCTTTAATCTCACGTCGCTCATAGAATGAGATACCTCCATAAATGACATAAGGGATACCCTCTTTAATCATGGCTTCTTCGAATAAACGCGAGAGTGCATTATTTCGATAAAGCACTGCCATCTCATCATAAGGGATACCTAATTGTTCGTGGAGTCGTCTAATTTCACCAGCGACAAAAAAGGATTCTCTAATATCATTTTGTGCATGATGCAAGATGGGTGCTTCACCAAACCCTAAATCACTTTCAAGATTTTTTGCTGCAGGTCGATTAAAGTTATAATTGATGAGTTGATTGGCGGCTTTTAATATCTGATTGGTCGAACGATAGTTCTTTTCAAGAAGGATGGTTTCAGCACCAAAATCTTTAATGAACAATCGAGCATTTTCATAGTTTGCTCCTCTGAATCCATAAATCGATTGATCAGGATCACCGACGACAAACACATTCTTATGAAGTGCTCCCATAATCTTTAGCAGTTTATATTGAATAATATCGGTATCTTGAAACTCATCGACAAGAATGTATTCAAAATAACTTTGATAATGATTTCTCACCTCAGGATGGTTTTCCATGAGTTCTAGTGGATAGAGGAGTAAATCATCAAAATCAACGAGTTGATTGGTTCTAAGATAGTTCTGGTAATGTTGATAAATCTTTTCTTCATCCGTTCTTTCAAAACCATCGAGTCGTCTTGACTTGTATAAGGATATTAAATTCTTCAAACTCTTGAGCGAAAACATCTTGGCATCCAAACCAAGTTCTTTGATCACTTCTTGAACAATCTTTTTTCCATCTTCTTCATCAATCACATTAAAGTTAGGACGATAACCATAAGGAAGTTTTGCAATATGAGATCTTAGAACTTGTAGTCCAAAGGCATGAAAGGTAAAAAGCCAAACGCTCATCGCGTGAGGTCCGGTCATCTCAATGACTCTGGTTTTCATTTCTCGTGCGGCTTTATTGGTAAATGTCACTGCTAAAATACGTGAAGGATTCACATGATTCATGATGAGATATGCAATTCTTGCTGTTAACGTTTTTGTCTTCCCCGTTCCCGCACCTGCGACAACAAAAAGCGGGCCACCGGGGTGGATAACCGCTTTTAATTGAGATTCATTTAGGGTAGCTAGCCAGTTCATGGCACACCCACTTTCTATTTGTAAGAACTCTTTAATGGCACAATTTCATTAAATACAAGATGCCCTTCTTTCGTGCTGGGATCGGTATTGAAATATCCTTGTCTCATAAATTGGAATTTAGTTTGAGCTTTCACGTCTTTGAGTGCAGATTCCACATATCCATGAAGGATGTCCCAAGAATTTTCATTGAAACGACTCATTAAATCCATCGAATCATCCCCAACGATCATCGGACCAAAGAAATTAATGGTTGCTTCTACCCCTTGGGTTGCTTCTACATAATGAATGGTTCCATTAGGTTTTCTTGCATCAAACCCTGAACCTGAACGAGTTTCTGGATCATAGGTCGCAAGCACTTCAATGACTTTTCCGTTTTCATCTTTTTTAGCTTCATTCGCCTTAATGAAGTATGCATGGAATAATCTCACTTCATCACCAAGGGAAAGTCTCTTATATTTATTGTTAGGTTTGACTTCAACAAAGTCATCTTCTTCAATGTATAGATGTCTACCAAAAGGAACTTTTCTTGTTCCTAACTCAGGACGATCTGGATGATAGGGAACCTCGAAATATTCAAGTTTACCTTCTTCATAGTTCGTAATCGTCACCTTAAGTGGACGAATCACGGCCATCACTCTACCCGCATGCTCTTGTAAATCATCACGAACTGCGGCTTCTAACATGTCGGTTCCTACGGTTGAGTTGACTTTTGAAAGTCCTGTAGATAACACGAATTTACGAATGGCCTCTGGGGTATATCCTCTACGGCGCATCCCGGATAAGGTGGGCATTCTAGGATCGTCCCAACCTGTGACTTTACCTTCTTCCACGAGTGCACGTAAAAAACGTTTACTCATGACAGTGTTTTCAATCGACAGGCGACCAAACTCAATTTGGCGAGGTACTTTGGGCATTTCTGTTTCTCTAACGACCCAATCATAGAGTGGACGATGGTCTTCAAATTCTAAAGAACAGAGTGAATGAGTAATTCCTTCAATCGCATCTTCTAAAGGATGTGCATAATCATACATCGGATAAATGCACCATTTTGATCCTGTATTATGGTGTTCTGCAAAACTGATTCGATACAGTGCAGGATCTCTCATATTCATATTGGGTGATGCCATGTCAATTTTGGCACGAAGGACACATTCACCTTCTTTGAATTTACCCAATCGCATATCTTCAAATAAACGTAAATTTTCTTCAACTGTACGATCCCGATATTTGGATGGTTTCCCAGGGGTTTGTAAGTTCCCACGATCTCTTGCCATCTCTTCGGGTGATGAATGATCTACATATGCTAAACCTTTCTTAATTAAAAGAACGGCACGATCATACATTTCTTCGAAATAATTGCTTGCGTAATACACGTTCTTAGGTTCATATCCTAACCAACGAATATCATCTAAGATGGCTTTAACATAAATGTCGTCTTCTTTTTCGGGATTCGTGTCATCGTAACGAAGATTGGTATATCCACCATAGGGTAATGCACTCTCAAAATCGGTGATGATTGCACGCGCATGACCGATATGTAAGAACCCATTGGGTTCTGGTGGAAACCGTGTAACGATTTCCTTATGTTTGCCTGTTTTTAAATCATCTTCAATAATTGTTTTAATAAAATTCGATGTGTTTTCCATAGGGTTCACCTCATTGTCTCATTTATTATATGATAATTTGGTGTAAACTACAAGTTTACAAACAAAAAGACCTTGATGAAAGTTCACCAAGGTCATCTTTTATGAAATCTTTTTATGGAAGAAGTCCAAAGAGTTCTTCGAAATCTAAATCCGTGTTTCCGAATGCGGTGACCAAATCATCAAATAAGGCTTGTTGTTCTTCATCGGTTAAACCTTCGACTACGCTTAACAATTCTTCAACTGCAGCTTCAGGATCACCTTGTGGGTCTAATACTTCTGCGAGCACATCATTGATCGCGTTATTGAGTTCAGGAGAGTACTCAGGGTTATCAGCGACTGCGTCTAATACTTCTTGAACAGCATCTTGGATGTCCTGCAAAGGAATGGTCTCATTTAAGGAAACATAAATTCTTAAG
>CAYLLL010000033.1:0-8006 GCA_964384655.1 uncultured Mariniplasma sp.
TTCTTCTTTTTACTTCTTTGATACACTCATCATCATTCAGTTTTCAAAGACCTTCTTCGCACTCCCTCTCGAGCGTGCTTTATCATTCTATCATTATAAAATGACCTTGTCAATATCTTTGGCAGTGTTTGTCAAGAACATGCCACAAGGTCGGATTATAAATGGTGGAGGGGGGCAGATTCGAACTGCCGAACCCGTAGGGAGTAGATTTACAGTCTACCGCGTTTAGCCACTTCGCTACCCCTCCATTTTTGGGCTTGCTTTTATATTCTATCTTATCATTTACAAAAATGCAAGAATTTTCGATGCAAAAATCATTTTTTCATTACTCTTTAAATGAGCCCATAATAAAAGGCTTCAATAACCTTCTTTGTAAAAGCTACAAAGTGTTTGTGAAGCCCCTTGGTTCGCTTTATAGTCTTATCAATGATTCTTTTCCACAATGCTTTTGATTTTACGATCGAGTTCCATCTTTAGCATCATAACTTCACGACCACATTTGACGCATTTGATTCTCACTTCAGCTCCAATACGTTCGACCGTCCATGTGTCACTACCACATACGTGTTGTTTCTTAGTGATGATTTTGTCTCCTATATCATATTTCATGACTTAAGAAGCCTTTCTACAAGTTCATCAAGTTTGTCGTCTTTAACGTAGATAACGATCTTTTTTTCATCAATTTTGACACGTTGCCCCATCACTAAAGATAGTCTCTTTTCTTCTGAATGATATCTGGTGGTTTTTTTGCGTTCAATCTTGTTGGTCTTCTCTTCAATTTTTGTTAATTCTTCAATTTGACGAACACTAAGTTGTTTATCAATAATATGATGTGCCAGTTTAATGATCTTTTGAGGATTTTCCAATTTACTGAGTGCACGTGCGTGACCCATACTTATCTGATTTGACAAAAGGAGATTTTGCACTTCTTGTGGGAGATTCAGTAAACCCAAAGTGTTGGTTACATGAGAACGACTCTTGCCAACTTTTATAGCAAGTTCAGCTTGAGTTAAATTCATATTTTTCATTATTACTTTGTATGCTTCAGCTTCTTCAATAGGGGTAAGATTTTCTCTTTGTAGATTTTCGGCTAATGCAATCTCTGCCACTTTGGCTTCTTCGTATTGTCTGATAATTGAAGGGATTGTCTTGAGACCCACTTTCAATGCCGCTCTAAAGCGTCTTTCACCGGAGACTATAATGTAGCCTTGCTTGACCTTTTTAAGAATAATGGGCTGAAATACACCATGTTCCTTAATCGATTGAGCAAGCTCATTAATCTTGTCTTCGTCAAAAACTCGTCTTGGCTGAAAAGGATTAGACTTGATATCACCTAAGGCGATTTCCTCAATGATTTCTCCTTCTAAAACTTCGTCTACACGATGCTCTTGAAGTAAATCTGTAAATGTTCTAGCTTTCTTGTCTTCGCTCATTTTTTTCAACGATCTCCTTTGCTAAGGATTTATACAATTTAGCTGCGGGTGACTTTGGGGCAAATGTAAGTACCGGAAGTCCATATGTTGGAGCAACTTGTGCGGCTACATTACTCGTAATAATCGTGTCAAAGACTCCCTCTTTAAAATAATCTTTAATCTCGTGAACAATTTCCCATCCAGCTTTTGTTCTTTTGTCCAGCATGGTCAGTAAAACTCCTTCAATATCAAGGGCTTTTCCATTGACCTTCTTTTTCTTTTGTACAATCCGTATCGTATTAAGCAATTGAGTTAGTCCATCGATAGCGAGGAATTGACATTGGACGGGGATTAATACTGAATCCGATGCGTAAAGCGCACTGAGTGTCAATAACCCCAAGCTTGGTGGACAGTCGATAATAATGAAGTCATACAGGTTTGTGATTTGCGATAGTCGATGACTTAACACATATTCTCGATCTTCGTGCTCAAGACGTACTTCAAGCTGAGCGAGTTCAATCGTTGCCGGTATGACATCAACCATAATTTCAGGAAGATGAATAATTGTATCGTGAATTTCTTTAGTGTTTAGAATGACATCAAAGATGGTAGAGTAAAGCATGCTTCTATTGATACCTAAACTAGTCGTTGTACTCGCTTGAGGATCAAAGTCAACAAGAAGAACTCTTCGATCGTGTTGTGAAAGCGCGGCAGCAAGATTAACACTTGTTGTTGTTTTTCCGACACCACCTTTTTGATTTGAAACTGCAATGATTTTCCCCATATGACACCTTCTTATAGTGGCTTTTTTATCATCAATTGATACGTTCTAGGGTATCCAGTGATGTGCTTATGTTTACGAATGATTATGTTAGCACGTTTGCCTAAACCATTGGGCAATTCAAACTCATCAATTCTCTCAATGGAAGATTTGAGAAGTTTAAGCGCATTGGTGGATTGATCAATCTCTTCTTGAAATTGCGGTCCCTTTAGGGGAACAAAAACTCCACCTTCCTTAACCATAGGTATACCCATTTCGGCAATAAGTCTTAGGTGACCTAGTGCACGTGCGGTCACGATATCAAAAGATGATAAATTCTTTAAGGCAAATGTTTCAATACGATCGTGAATACAATTGATATCTTGAATGCCTAATAGTTCAGTTAGGTGATGAAGAAAATGAATTCTTTTATTGAGTGAATCAACAATGGTAATCTTTAAATGCGGATAAATAATTTTTAAAGGGATACTAGGAAAACCGGCACCAGCCCCCATATCACATAAAGTAGTTGTGTTATGTAAATCAACAGTTCTCGCTAAAGTTAGTGAATCATAAAAGTGCTTAAAATACACACCTTCTTCATCGGTAATCGATGTAAGGTTGGTGACTTTATTATACTCGATTAGCTCATGGTAGTATGTATTAAAAAGGGATATTTGTTTTTCGTTAAGAGAAATGTTCAATAATGATTCCACATGATCTTTAAACGTCATGTCGATCACCACTAGACTCTAAATAGACAAGCAGCACTGAAATATCCGCTGGATTTACCCCCGAAATACGCGATGCTTGTCCGAGTGTTCTTGGATTAATCTTGATTAATTTTTCACGAGCTTCAGATGAGATGTTCTTAATTTTTTGATAGTTAATTCCTTCAGGGATGAGTTTATTCTCAAGCCGCTGCATTTTATCGGCTTCTCTGAGTGCTTTTTGAATATAGCCTTCGTATTTGATTTTTACATCGAGTTGTTCAATAATGTCTTCGTTGATGGTTTCACCCATAAAATGACGTACATCTTCCAGACCGATTTCTGGTCGCTTAAGTAGATCTGTCATTGTGATAGCTTCGTATAGTGGGGCAGATTGTCGCGATTCCAAATAATCGTTATTTTCTTTATTTGGCATGATGCGATATCGATTCGCTTCTTGATACAAGTCTTCAAAGGCTTGTTTTTTTGCTAAAAAATCATTGTAAGTCTTATGATCAACTAAACCGATTTGATAACCATAGTCTCTCAAACGTATATCTGCATTATCGTGTCTAAGTAAAAGACGATGTTCAGCTCTCGATGTGAGCAGCCTGTAGGGATCGAGTACACCTTTGGTGACCAAGTCATCAATAAGTACCCCAATGTAAGCTTCGTGTCGCTTTAAAATGAGTGGTTCTTTATTGGATAATTTCAAAGAAGCATTAATTCCTGCCATCAATCCTTGTCCAGCAGCTTCTTCATATCCACTAGTGCCATTGATTTGTCCTGCACAAAAGAGATTTTGAATCTTTTTTGTTTCTAAAGAGGAATAAAGTTGGGTAGGATTAATCGCATCATATTCAATCGCATATGCGTACTTAATAATTTTTACATTCTCTAAGCCTGGAATCGTACGAATCATTTGTTCCTGTACATATCTCGGCATACTTGAAGAAAAGCCTTGAACATACATTTCGTCTATTTCCATGCTTTCGGGTTCTATAAAGATTTGATGACGATCCTTATCGTGAAAGCGAACCACTTTATCTTCAATGGATGGACAATAACGAGGCCCCACACCTTCAACAATTCCGCTATACATGGATGATTCATTAAGATGTAAATTAATAATGCCATGAGTGGCTGGTGATGTGTGGGTTAAATAACAGAGTTCTTTAGGATTATTATGGTAAAACTTTTCATCAAAACTAAACGTGTGCTCTATGTCATCCCCAGGTTGTGGAATCATTTTTGTATAATCAATACTATCGCGTGCAATACGTGGTGGTGTTCCTGTCTTTAATCTGATAACTTCAAAACCAAGTTCTTTTAACTGCTTACTAATACCAAAAGTCGTAGGATCTCCATTAGGGCCACTCATCGTTTTCTCTTTTCCAACGAGAATATTGCTTGCCAAATAAGTCCCAGTCGTGAGAATCACGGTTTTTCCATAGATGATGTCTCCGTGATTGAGTACAACACCTTTAACCATGTGATCCTCAATAATAAGATGATCCACGAGATCTTCAACCAGATCAAGATTTGGTGTATTTTTGAGAACGCGCAAGATAACTTTTGGATATTTAAGTTTATCGATTTGTGCACGAAGTGCACGAACAGCAGGACCCTTCGATGCATTAAGCATTTTCATCTGAATTTGAGCCTCATCTGCACTTTTAGCCATCTGGCCACCTAAAGCATCGATTTCACGTACTACAATACCCTTAGCAGGTCCTCCGATCGATGGATTACAAGGCAAAGAAGCAACCTTGTTTAGGTTGCCTGTAATGAGTACTGTTCGTTTATTCATTCTCGCCATCGCTAGTGCGGCTTCAACACCTGCGTGTCCACCACCTACGATGATTCCATCATAAATCATATCTTTCACTTCTTCTATTTATTCAATGTGTTTTTGACGTATTCTGTTAACTTTTCTTTTGTAAAGCCAAAATGATCAAGTGCAACTTCTGCAGGAGCACTTACACCAAAGGTATCAAGTCCATAGATGGTCGATGTATACTTATACCATGAAAGGCTAGATGCCATTTCAACAGCAATCACTTTTGCTCGCTTAGGCAAGACTTCTTTATGGTATTTCTTTGTTTGTTTATCGAACATAAATGAGGATGGGATACTGACTACACGAACATCTTTACCTTCTTGTTTGAGTAATGCCTGTGTTTGAATGGCTAGATCGACTTCGGAACCACTCGCAAGTAAAATACCATCTAAACGCTCACTTTCTTTTGATACAATATACGCACCTTTAGAAAGCCCCACATAGGATGTCGTAGCGTAATTCGTTACATTTTGACGCGTTAAAATGATGACAGTTGGAGTTGTTTTTGATTCCATCGCAATTTTCCAAGCTGCCAATGTTTCGTTAGCGTCAGCCGGACGAATGACGTTTAAATTAGGGATGGAACGTAACCCAACGAGTTGTTCAATAGGTTGATGTGTAGGGCCATCTTCTCCCACCGCGATGGTATCATGAGAGAAAACAAATATTGAAGGTATATGCATGATGGCTGCTAAACGAATGGCTGGCTTCATATAATCACTAAAGACAAAGAACGCACCACCAAACACTTTGAGTCCACCGTGAAGGACCATTCCATTGACAATGGCACCCATCGCATGTTCACGCACACCAAAATTAATATTTCTAGCTAATCGATTGTCTTTTGAGTAGTGACCATCTGCCCCTTTAGCTTTTGTTGATGCCGTGAGGTCAGCAGAACCTCCGATTAAATTAAGGTATTGTTCTGATAATTTGGCAATCACTTTACCACTGATATTTCTTGTAGCATCCTTAGGAGCACTGACTTCATTCGCAAATGAAGCTAAATCAACCGGTTTGTCCATTAAGAATGACGTGAAAAGTGCGTAGTCATCTGGATATAATTCTTGATATTCATTCACCAATTTTTGCCATTTACGATGTGCGCGTTGTCCTCTTTGTGCGACTTTTCTCTTAAAATCGTCATACACATCCTGTGGAACAACAAAAGGATCATAATCCCAATTTAGATTTTTTCTTAGAATTTTTGCTTCTTCGAAACCCACAGGTGCACCGTGAACTTTACTTGTTCCTTGTCCACTTGTTCCATAACCAATTAATGTCTTAATCTCAATTATACTTGGTCTATCGGTTTCCTTTTTCGCTTTATTAATCGCTCTTTGAATAGCCACAAGATCATTTCCATCTTTGACTAACTGATATTGCCATCCCATGGCTTCAAACTTATCTTTGTGAGTTTCACTGTAGGCTAATGAAACTTTTCCATCAAGCTGAATATCATTGGAGTCAAATAATACAATCAGTTTACCTAAACCGAGGTGTCCCGCCAAACTTATAGATTCTAAAGCAACACCTTCTTGAAGATCGCCATCTCCACAGATCACATAGGTGTAATGATCGATCAATGGAAATTTTTCTTTATTAAAACGTGCGGCAAGGTGTGTTTCGGCTATCGCCATGCCTACTGCGTTAGAAATACCCTGTCCTAGAGGACCACTTGTGGTCTCAACGCCCTCAGTATGACCATATTCGGGATGTCCTGGTGTGTTACCTAATTGACGGAAGTTTTTTAAGTCCTCCATAGAAATCTTGTATCCACTCAAGTGATTGATTGCATAAAGTAACATAGACCCATGTCCAGCGGAAAGGACAAAGCGATCACGATTCATCCATTTAGGATTCTTTACATCGATATTAAGATGCTGGGTGAACAATTGGTAAGCCATGGGAGCAGCACCCAATACGATGCCAGGATGTCCGGAGTTTGCTTTATTGATTGCGTCAACACCTAGCATTCGAATGGCATTAATTGATCTTTGTTCCATGATTTTCATCGTCCTTTGGATTAATATTTTCATTTATATCTGTTGTATCTTGTTCTTTTTCAACGAGTGCTTGATCGTTTGCTTGACTTTGTTCGTCAAACTTAAAGTAGTTCTGATAATGTTCCTCTTGCGCTTTAACAAGCGTATCAAAATGATCGTGTCCTAATAAGTTGCGAATTTCGTCTTGTGCGTTTTTGTTTTCTTCACGCACCTTATTGTTCACAATACGACCTTGGATCATATTAACGATAACGACTAAAACAATCATGCCTAATAATATTTGCATCGTATAATCTTGGAAAACATAAACGGCTAAAATTGAAACAATAAGATAAAGGACTAGGGCGGGTATGTTGAACATCAAATTGAATTTTTTACTTACTTTACCCACTTTATCAAGAAAGTTTAACCAAATCTTGTTGACGTTTTCTTGATAAAAGTCTTCTAGTGCTTCGTAATATGTTTTTTCAATGAGTACTCGATAATCTTTGCCATCAGATGTCCATACTGCAAATCGACCTTTACTCGCATATTGAAAGAGATAAGGCGTGTCGTTCATGTAGTGAAAATCAACTTTTTTACCATCAATCACTTGTGAGACAAAGGGTTCACCTGTAAGTTGCTGATATATTTTTCCATTTAATTTCATGTGATAAAACCTCCATTATTTTCATTATATCATCTCTATGATGATTGGTGCGAATATGTGAAACATTGAAAATCCCCATCAAGCATCATCATCCACATAATCCATACGCTTATGGCTGCTTCAATCAAGACCTGACCAGGTTCACGCACGACTATTGAATGATGATGCTTGATAGGGATTATCGACTCTCATTTTTCTCTGAGCTTTTTGAAGAAGTTTTTGACGATTACTTTTGATTCTTCTTCAAGTAAGCCTGAATGGACTTCAATCTTGTGATTGAAAGGTATATCCAGTAGATGTGTGACGCTATCTACACCACCGGCTTTGGAATCTTTGGTGGCATAATAGAGATTTTTGATACGAGATTGAATCATCGCACCTGCACACATAGGACACGGCTCCATTGTAACATAGACGTCGCAATCTTCCAAGCGCCAACTTTTGAGTTTTTTTGATGCTTTCATCATCGCAATAAATTCAGCATGCGCATGAAACCCTTGGGTTGTTTCACGAAGATTATGACCTCTCGCTATGATTTTATCTTGATAAACCACCACGGCTCCCACGGGAACTTCATCTTTATCAAAGGCCTTTTTAGCTTCTTTGAGTGCGGCCTTCATAAATTTAAC
>CAYLLL010000034.1:0-7892 GCA_964384655.1 uncultured Mariniplasma sp.
GTCCCGCCATGAAAATTGATGAAACCGAACTCTTTTTGAGCGCGATGGTTACGAATCCATCCATAAAGTTGAATAACTTTATGAAGTTGCTCTTCAGTTTGACGATAAATCTGTTTTACGGTTGTTTCCATAAGTCTAACCTCCTAATTGGAAATAAAAACGCCCTTAGTAATCTAAGGACGTAATAATTACGCGGTACCACCTTAGTTCTAGATGACTCTAGCCCTCAAAAGTCCATAACGCAGACATGCGGATGGTTCTACTTTTCATTTAAGAATTTCTTCCATCTCTCAGAGTGTTCTTGGCAGAAAACATTAGGTCGACTTTCACCGTCTTCGACTCGCTTTGCTAAGGGGTTTTTGTTACTCTCTCTTCATCGATTTATCAATAGTATACTGTTTATGAAGCGATTTGTCAATCGATTTCTTCGCTGTCAGTTTGATCGATTTCCACTAAATCATCATCTTCGATTTCGTCAAACTTTGCTTGCGAAATATGTTCGAACTTTTTCGAAATTTTCGTTGTCGTTACATGGACATCTTTCGCACTCGTTGAGACGCTGTCAATTGAGCGTTTAAGTTTTTCCCAACGTTCTCCATAACGCTTGAAATCTTCGCCTAGGAGTTTGAGTTCCTGGATGATCATACTAGCTTGTTGATTCTTCTCAATATTGATAATAATCATTTGGATCATAGAAAGCATATAGATAAGTGTTGTAGGTGAAGTGACCCATACTTTATTTTGATTTGCATAATCGATGATCTCCTCATGATTCGCATAGATTTCTGCAAACACGGCTTCTGCAGGAACGAACATCACCGCATGATCACTGGTTTCACCAGCAAGAATATACTTATTTTTGATATCATCGATATGTTTTTTGACATCGCGTTTAAAATCTTTCCCTGCGGCTGAACGATCAGATTCGCTTAACTCTTTATTAAAGATACGTTTGTAATTTTCTAAAGGAAATTTGGAGTCCACTGCAACCATCCCCATGGGATCTGGTGCGAAGATCACCGCATCAGCAATCGCGTTATTTGAAAGGCGATGCTGCTTATCATATAGTGTCGTCTTTTCTCCAAATACACCCACTAGCAATTGATAAAGTTGCACTTCACCAAAAATTCCTCTTGTTTTTTGTCCTTTTAATAAATCATTGAGCGACACCACTTCGTTCGATAAAGACTCAATTTTCTTCTGTGCTTCATCGATTTTCGTTAATCTTTCGACTACATTCGTGAATGTCTGCGTTGTTTTTTCAAACCCTTGCCCGAGTCTTAATTCCACTTTTTCGTTGATTTCACGTAGTTTTGTTTCAATATGTTGCATCATCGTGTCTTTAAATTGATTGAGATCGGTTTGACTTGTTTTACTCGTTTCTCCGAAAAGTTTCGCCATTTCAAATTTAAATTCACCATATTCTTTTTGAATATATGCTTTTAAATCGGATTGTGTCTGAACGAATTCGGATAAATCGATCTCATTGGAATCTTGTTTTTGTGGTCTAAATATGAGGATCACTAATAGGATCACCACAACCCCAAGAAAGCCTAAAATGACATAATCTAACACTTCTTACACCTCCACATCTTCTAAATAATAAATGTGCCAAACATCCTCGATCACTTCAACATAAACCGTCATATAGGTTTCATCAGATAAAATTAAATCGTTTACTGATGTGATAAACCGGTCATCATTTAATGCTCGTGCGTAGTTCCGTTGCTTTTCAGGTTCTACCATCACGCTTTGATACGCTCTACTCACCAAATCTGTACAGTAATATTTGTACTCCATATCAAGGAAAAATAAGAAATTATAGAGCGCTTTATCGGAAAGGTTTGCTGCATATTCAACGACGCCATCAAGTTGTTCATCGGTGATTCCTTTCACTCTCAATCCCACGTAATAAGGACGATACTTTGTCCCATAATAAGGATATACAGGATCCGCGGTGTTTCGATAATTGGGGTTCAACCAATAATTGGATGAACTCCTGCTAATGGTTGCACTAAAATCATGGGGTTCATTGCCAGGATGTTTAATAAAATCCCAGATGGTTTCATCCCCCTGAGGGAATCCATAAGCTTCATAAAATCTATTTTCTCCATCGTTAATCGCCGCATGCCCACCAAAATAATAAGAGACAAATAAATGTCCTGCTGGACTGTAGGGAAACGGAGATAATTGTGTCGTGAATATGTCTCCTTTTTGACCTAGAAATTTTCGTGTTTCATCATAGAATACACTTCGTGTATCCTCAATTTCATAAGATGTTTCACGTGAAACTTTATAGTAGCGTCGTGTTTGAAAAACGTTGGTCGAATACTCAAATTCTTCTTCATATTCAAAGGTTGCACGGGCTTTAAATTCCTCGATGGCTTGATCGACTTGAATGTTTTCAGCTACGGCAATTCCCAATGAATAAAGCATTCCCATGAGAATGAGAACTAGGATCGTTTTAATCGCCTTCCATACGGTAAATCGATGGCGCTTTGCTTGTTTTTTCTTCTTTGTTTGACCCATCAGACAATTCACCTGCTTTATTCCTATTATAGCACTTTGATGATGAATCATCGACAAAAAAATGCCGAGGGTTTCGGCATTCTTCGTTAGTGTTTTCTTGGTTTGATGACAAGCGCTCTTTCTTCGCCTTCACCTTCAGATTCCGTGATGACATCACGCCAGTCCGAAAGTTTAGTATGAATGATTCTACGATCGAAAGCGTTCATGGGATCCAACTTCACTGCAACGCGTGTTTGAGCGACCTCTTTCGCAGTTTTCGTCGCTAAAATTTCGAGTTGTTTTCTTCTGTTTTCGTGATAGTTTCCAATATCGAGTGAGACGATTAAATGGTCTTCAACGAACAGATTTAAGTAGTTTCTTAACATGAACTGTAACGATAGCAGCGTTCTGCCTTCGCGTCCGATCAGAAGTGCATTTTCATCGGATTCGACATGATAATGAATTTCAGAACCTTCACTGACGGTTCTTACTTCCATTCTCGTTTTGATATCCATCGTTTTAAGGATGTTTTCAAGATAGACTTTCCCTTCAGTTGCTAAACTGACATTAGGTGTCGCTTCATAGGTTGCAGATGTTCCGAAACCTAATAGACCTTTCTTTTCCTTAAGCACGGTAAGCTTGATCTTATCTTTTTGAATCTTTAGTTGTTCAACAGCCATCTTTTCAGCTTCTTGTAGTGTTTTTGCTTCAAATTCGATTTTTTTAAAGTTCATTTATCTTCACCCCAGTAATTGTTTTTGCTTGAGTGCTTCATGCTTCTTTTCGTTGAGTTTACGGTTGACAAGCGTTTGACCTAATGAATAGATGTTCCCAAATATCCAATATAACGCGAGCGCGTTAGAAGAATAGGATGCAAAAGCCATCATCACGACCATAAAATAGCTGACATACTTCATGGTTTGTTCAGTTTGTTGTGCCTGTGGTGTCAAGTTTTGGCGTCCTGTGTTCTTGGCATAAGATGGTTTTTTCATGGATATTCTTTGGAGTAAGAACATTGTTCCACCGACAATACCTGCTAAAACCATACCGATGATTCCATCGTTTCCATTTGCGAGATTAATGCCGAAGAAATTGGTGTTGCTGACAGAATCAGCATACATACCACCTTCGATGGTGATTCTGCGAACCACACCATACATCGCGATGAAGATAGGCATCTGTAAGAAAGGCATTAAGCATCCGAAGACACTGATTCCATGCTTCTTATAGACCTGCATCATTTCCATCTGCATCATCTGTTGAGATTGTGGATCTTTACGTGTGGCATATTTTTGTTGAACCTTTTGCATATCAGGTTGTGCAAGATTCATTTTTAATGACATATCGTTACTCTTGGCATAGATTGGCCATGCAAGCGTACGCACAACGATCGTGGTGAGTAAAATACCAATAGCAAAGTTATTACCGAATAATCCTGCAAAGAAATTCATGATGAAGGCTACGGGAATAACTAAGATCCAATCAAAGAAACTTGCGTCCTTATTTGAAATGGGATCTTCGCCCCCTGCGACATAGACGGTGAAATTCTGTTCATACCCTGCATAGGTAAATGTAACCACGTAAGTATATTGATTTCTAAAACCATCTTCACCGAGTGGATCGTATCCATTATCGTTAAAATAAGTCGCGAAATTCGAATCATTTTCATCGACAACAGTCACATCGCCATCGCGATACACGACATACGCAGTAATGCCTTCAGGGTGAAACATTTCTCCTTTTTGATAAAGGACAGAGTCCTTATCAAAGCGGAAGGTGACCATCACGATATCGTTGGGATCTCCGACGATGGGATCGGGTTTAACATAAATTTGAAAAGATGCTTCAATGTCTGATTCGGTGAAGGTGTATGTTCTGACACCATCATCATTGATAAGTACATTGGTGGGGAGTTGTCCGTCGTATTCAACGAGTGTGCCCACGCCATTTTCGGTTAGACTCCAATAGGATAAACCGTTCTCGCCTTTAAAGATGATATTGTTGGCTTCGCTTTGATCGAAAACAAGTTTTTCCCATGAGTTAACTTCACCCACTGGATTGTTGACGATGACTTGCTTGACGGGATCAGATCCGCCACCACATGCTGCTAAACTTATAGCAACAATAACCATCATGACGAGGAAGATAATGCGTTTACTCATGTTCTTTCTCCGTTAGTTTAGATTTTTTTAATAGAGCATGTAATTTACTTTGCATCTCTTGAAATGATAAATCAATCGCTGTTGGTTTGATAACGATCACAAAGTTCTTGTTGGATTGTATATCGTCTTTCATCTCATGAATGATCATTCGGATTCGACGCTTAGCTAAATTACGTTCGACAGCGCCACCATAACGGCGGCCGATGGATAGAGCAAATCGAAAGTGTTCGTTTGCAGAATCCTCGCTTTGATAGATTGCAAAATAACTGTCACCCTTGACAACCTTCTTCTTAAAGATCGCATCGATTTCGCTATTTTTCTTTATGCGATATCTCTTTTTCATCGGTTTTCAATGTTTTAAAAAAAGAAGGACTACTCTAGATGATAACAAAATGTTTGTTATTATTTTAATCGAGTAATCCAAGTGTTTTTAAAATAATGATTTAATTAGACAGTCAATTCAGCGCGGCCTTTCGCTCTGCGGCGGGCGAGGACGCGACGACCGTTTGCTGTAGCCATTCTTGCTCTAAAACCATGAGTCTTTACACGTTTTAGTTTACTTGGTTGATAAGTTCTTTTCACAATAAAACCACCTTTCTTGCGAAACCATGCTTTTTCATTATATAAAAAGACCCCCTATTTGTCAACCACAAACATCGCTTTTTTTCTTAAAAGAACATCTTGAAACATCGAATGCAAATCTTACATTTCTCACATCATTTTATTTATGGGTTATCAACAGTAAAAATTCATTTTTTTATGTGGATAAGTTACCCCCATTTTTGGGGGAATGTGGATAACTCATAAAGTATCATTTTTGGCTTTATAAAGGGCTTGAATATCTTGGGTTTTCCACATTCTTCCCACTTATCCACATGACCACATATCTACTTTTCCACAAAAACTGTTGATAAGTTTTTTGTTCAAAAAAGGTGAACTATGTTATTCTAATTATACGATGAATTGAGGGATGAAATATGAACAGTTATGACCTGCTCTGGCAGCGCATTTTGAATGAACTTGAGATCACCTTTAGCGAAGATATCTTCCAAGAGGTTTTTGAACCATTAAAATCCACCCACAAGTATGCCAATGATCATGTCTATGTGATCGTACCAAGTGAATTCATTAAAAATCGAATCAACAGACTTTATCTATCAAAAATTAACGCTTTAGCACAAAAATTCCATCAATCACCGATTCGCTTTAAATTTGTCACTGAATCTGAACTGATTCCTGAAGAGACTTTGGTGAGTCCTGAAAGAAATTTAAGTCTAAAGTATCGTCCGGGAAATTTAAACGCGACCTACACGTTCGACAATTTTGTCGTCGGCAAATCGAATATGTTTGCGTTCAGAATGGCGATGAAAGTTGCTGATCAACCTGGGGCTGTAGCCAATCCTCTTTATATTTTCGGTGATGTTGGCTTGGGTAAAACCCACTTAATGCAAGCGATTGGTAATTATATCTTAGATCAAGATATCAATAAGAAAGTTCTTTATGTGAAAGCTGACGGTTTTATTGAAGACTTTGCTAACTTACTGAAGAAAGAAAAAATGGAGGATTTTAACGCCAAATATCGTGATATTGATATCTTATTTGTCGATGATATTCAAATCATGGGTGGTGCAACAAAGACTCAAATGGAGTTTTTTAAACTCTTTGACTATCTCTATCAGCAAAACAAACAAATTGTGATCACCAGTGATAAACCCGCTTCTGAATTAAAAAACATTATGACCCGTTTAACGTCACGCTTTGAAGTAGGGTTAACCGTGGATATTCAAGTGCCTGATTTAGAGCATCGTATCGAAATTCTAAAAAGAAAACTGGCGTCCGAATCAAGTGATATCCACGACATTCCTCTCAATGTCTTAGAATTTATCGCTTCATCGTTTGTCACTAACATTCGTGAGCTTGAAGGAGCCTTAAAACGTGTTTTATTCTATTGTTTAACTAATAACTTAGATTTAACGATTGAATCGGTGAATGAAGCTTTAGAACCTCTTTTAAAAACTAAGCGTAAGAGTGATGCATTAAACGAAAATAATTATGATCGCATTCAATCCATCGTCAGTGATTTTTATGGAATCAGTCTAGAAGATCTTATAGGGAAAAAAAGACATACAAAGTATATCCTTCCTAGACATATCGCGATGTACTTAATTAAAATCAGATATAACATCCCCTATAAAACGATTGGATCTCTCTTTGGTGATCGTGATCATTCAACCGTTCTTGCTGCATGTGAAAAGATTGATAATGATTTAAAACAGGATGCTGCACTAAAAATCGCTGTGGAAACATTAACGAAAAAGATTGATGCCTTTAATAAAAAATGATGTGCGTTCATTGTTGGAAAATATGGTATAATTATAGCGATATAGAGCCTTTCTTGTGTTTATCCACAAACCCACACAGACTAACAACAATAATTAAAAGATTTAAATAAAAGAAATAAAAGGAGCCCGCATATGATTTTCAGTGTCGATCGTGATGTATTATTAAACCAACTACTTATCGTTCAAAAAGGTCTTCCTTCTAAAACGCCTCTACCTATCCTGTATGCGATTAAATTTGAAGTTAATGAAGATCATATTCTTCTTACGACCAGCAATACAGATGTAGCCATTCAAGTCTTAGTTGATGACCATACACTCTCTATTAAACAAGCGGGTAAGGTCGCGATTCCAGGACGTTATTTAATCGAAATTATGAGAAAGATCACCTCTCAGCGTGTAGAGTTCGCGTTGATTGAAGATAAACTTATTGTCATTAAAGCCGATCGTTCTGAGTTTAAATTACGCTTGATGGATGTTGAAGATTACCCTGATATCGATTTCCTCGATTTAAATGATCCAGTCGTTTTAGATAGCGTTTTAATTAAAACCATCATTAAAGAAACCAATTATGCAACCGCAAATACAGAAAAACGTCCTATTTTAACGGGTGTGAATTTCAAATATTTAGATAACCATCTCTATTGTGTTGCTACCGATTCTTATCGTCTATCACAAAAGAATGTAAAACTAAGAACCCATAGTAAACAATTTGATATCGTCATCCCCAATAAGAGCTTGGATGAATTATCCAAAATCCTTGATACATATAACGATGATGTTGAATTATTTATCAATCCCAATAAAGTTCTTTTTAAAATGAATAAGATTTTATTCCAAACACGTTTGCTTGAAGGAACCTACCCAGATACAATGCGTATCA
>CAYLLL010000035.1:0-7847 GCA_964384655.1 uncultured Mariniplasma sp.
CATATCACGACTCTGGAGAACACTTTGGCGATCAGATATATATTCTTCTTGAAAACGGAAAAGTATCTCCTTTAAAAGTGCAATCTAAGATCATTGAAAGTCTGATGCTTTCAGGAACGAAAACGGATCCCAAGTTTTTTTACCAAAAGCCATGAGACCTATTGTCTTTGTTGTTGAAGGGAAAAACGATACCTTTCGTTTAAAAACGATCTTTCGTGAACCGCTCGTGATCGAAACCAACGGAAGTGCGATTGACCCTGAAAGTTTAGCCCTTTTGAAAAGACTCGATCAAACCCATGACATCATCCTATTTCTTGACCCTGATCACGCGGGAGAGAGAATTCGTCGACTTGTAGGTAAGTCTTTACACCATGTGTATCACGCCTTCATCCCATCGGAGGATGCGAAAAGTAAGAACGGAAAAAAAGTAGGCATTGAGCATGCTTCAAAAGAAGTGATCTTAGAAGCTCTTAAGCACATTCAAATGGTTCATCACACATCCTATAGTGATGTCACACGAAGCTTCTTACACGAAGTAGGTCTTATTGGTCAAGAAGGCAGTAAAACGCTTCGTGAAAGGATTTGTGAGCGATTAAACATTGGACAACCCAATGGTAAAACACTTTATAAAAGGTTGCATATGTTTTCCATTCAAAGTACAGATATTTTGGAGGCACTACGTGAATCATCAAGCCAAAAAGAAGTACGGACAGAACTTTCTGAGGGATAAAAACCTATTACTTAAAATTGTCCGTGAATCCAAAATTGAAGATAAGCATGTCATTGAAGTAGGCCCGGGACAAGGGGCATTGACTTCTTTTTTGGCAGACAAAGCAAAAGAGGTGATCGCGTATGAAATCGATACATCCCTAGCCCCTTATCTAGAACCCATCAAAGCTCAATATCCTAATCTCAGCATTCTTTATCAAGACTTTTTAGACGCTGATTTGTCGAATTTAGAACATGAATATCATGTGGTTGCTAATGTCCCTTACTATATCACGACGCCTATCATCTTTAAATTATTGGAGAATCACAAGATTAAAACTGCATCATTGATGATCCAAAAAGAAGTATGTGACCGGTTGGTTGCCACCCCTGATTCGAAAGACTATAATGCTCTTTCAGTGATCTTGCAGTATCATGCACATGTCTTTAAAATGATGGATGTGAAACGTCATTTGTTCTATCCTATTCCCAATGTTGATAGTGCAGTGATCCGCATTGAGAAAAGAGAATCAACACTCCTCGATATGGAAGATGAGAGAAGATTTATAACACTGGTCAAACACGCATTTAAACAAAAACGTAAGACGTTAGTCAACAATCTACATGAAGGATATCAAACACCTAAAGAAGACATCATAGAGTGCCTTGCACGTCTGAATTTTCCAAGTGATATCCGCGCTGAAAAACTAAGTCTTGAAGATTTTATCAAGCTAGCCAAGGAGTGGTCCTATGATTGAAGAACGCGCCTATGCTAAACTTAATCTTGCTTTAGATGTATTGAAAAAAAGAATGGATGGCTATCATGAGCTCAACATGATCATGATTCCGATCGAACTTTATGATACGCTCTATTTTGAACCAAGTGACACCATTGAAGTGATCTCCAACATCGAGATTAAAGATAATGCGATTTTAAAAGCTGCAGCACTGATGAAAGAGAAATATCAAGTGGCATTGGGAGCGAAAATTACCCTTCACAAAACGATACCTCTTGGAGCTGGACTTGCAGGAGGATCTGCCGATATTGCAGCAACGTTACGTGGCTTAAATCAACTTTGGCAATTAAATTTATCGTTAGCTGATCTAGAACCACTCGCACTTCGCTTAGGATCGGATACCCTATTCTGTCTTTATAACAAGTCAGCATATGTGTATGGACGAGGAGAACATCTACTCTTTATTGACACATTTCCCTATGTGCCTATCTATTTATTCTTTCCCGATGTATCCGTCAGTACAAAAACCGTATTTGAGCACCATCAAATTCAGGCACAACCCCAAAGATTTCAACGCATTTTATCCCTTTATATCAATCATCGCTTTAAAAAAATGATGCGTCGCACCTTTAATCAATTACTTCCAACCACGCTATTTTGCTATCCTGAATTGATCCCTTATTACAAGAAAACAAGACAGATAAGCCGAAATGTCATGATGAGTGGTAGTGGATCGACCTTCTTTCTTGTTTCATTTAAGAGAAATCAACGCAAAATCGAAGAAAAAATCGCTAAAATGGGGCTTATTCCCGTCAAAACAAGACCAAAAACTTAAATTTTGTTTAATCACAGTATGAAATATGCTATAATTTGGGTATAAAATCATGGACGTCTTGGAGGGCAATATGAAGATTACTGATGTGAGAGTAAAACTTGTTAGTAGCGAAAGCAGACTTAGAGGTGTGGCTACCATTACTTTCGACGAAAGTTTTGTAGTACATGACATTCGTATCATTGAAGGCGAAAACGGCATCTTCGTTGCGATGCCAAGTAAAAAAACGCCCAATGGAACATTTAGAGATATCGCACACCCCATTCATGGTGAAATGCGGAAGATGATTGAAGATGCGATTGTCGTTGCTTATAACGAAGCATTACTCAATCCTGTATCCGAAGAAGAAGAATAATCTTGAAATACGACTTATGAAAGAATAAAGATCTTTTTTGCACCTAGTTGCAAGAAGATTTTTTTTTGGGAAAAACGTGAAAACCAAGGGTCTTTCATGTATAATGAAATCGAGAGAAAAGAAGGAGCGTTTAACATCGTGAATATCATAGACGGAAAGAAAATCAAACTGTTTGCATTGAACTCAAATCGTGCCTTGGCCGAAGAGATTGCCAAAGCAGCACAACTTGAAATCAGTGCTGTTGAAGTTGTTCGTTTTGCCGATGGTGAAATCACCGTAAACATTGAAGAAAGCGTGAGAGGAAATGACGTTTTTATTGTCCAATCCACCTCTGCACCTGCCAATGAACACTTAATGGAATTACTGATCATGTCTGATGCACTCAAGCGTGCTTCAGCTAAAAATATCACAGTCATCATGCCTTACTACGGATATTCAAGACAAGATCGAAAAGCGAAATCGCGTCAACCGATTACCGCTAAATTGGTCGCAGATATGCTTCAAGTCGCTGGCGTCGACCGACTTATTTGTATCGATCTTCATGCGGCTCAGATTCAAGGCTTCTTCAACATTCCGATTGATAATTTCCCAGCTTCTCCTCTTCTTGCAGATTATTTCATGTATACGAAAAAACTGTCCAATATCGTTGTCGTTTCTCCTGACCATGGAGGAGTGACACGTGCAAGAATTTTTGCGCGTATCTTTAATGCCCCTCTTGCCATTATTGATAAGAGACGTCCTGAACCCAACAAAGCTGAAGTTCAAAACATCATTGGGGATGTTTCTGGTAAAGTAGCGATCATGGTGGATGACATCATTGATACTGCAGGAACGCTAGTCGCTGGTGCTGAAGCGTTGATTGAAGCAGGTGCGACCAAAGTGTATGCTTGTGCAACACATGCTGTATTCTCTGGTCCCGCGATTGAACGCATCGAAAGCTCGCCATTATGTGAAGTTGTCGTTACCGATACGATTGCTTTAGATCCCACAAAAAAATCACCAAAGATTACACGGTTATCGATTGGACCACTCCTTGGTCAATCGATCCTTCATATCGTCAAAGACGAACCTATTAGCCAAATATTCGACAAGATCACCCATAAAGAGAACCAAGTATGAAACTCGTTGTTGGTCTAGGTAATCCAGGACTTAAATATCAAAAGACCAGACATAATGTCGGATTTATGGTGATTGATGAAGTACTTAAAATGATGAGTGTCCAAGCGAGATTTGATGCAAAGTTTAACGCTGAAGTCGCGCAAGTTATGTTAGAGGGCAAAAAAGTCATGTTGGTTAAACCTTCAACATTTATGAATGTTTCTGGAGAAGCCATCTCTAAATTAATGAGTTATTATAGCATTCCCATCGAAGATATTTTAGTCATCGTGGATGATGTGAATTTAGATACAGGAAAATTAAGACTTCGTGAAGCTGGCGGTCATGGCGGACATAACGGATTAAGAAATATCATTGGTTTGTTGCATAGTGAACAATTCAAACGGGTGAGAATTGGCATCAGCAATCAAACACACATCCCTCTTGATCAATATGTATTAGGGCAGTTTTCCACTGATGAAATGATCACGATGCAAAAAGCCATTAAGCTATCTACCGAGATCATTGAACATTTCGCAAAAGATACCTCATTTACAGATATTATGACAAAGTATAACACCCAAACGTAGGTTTGGGTTTTACTATCTAGGAGTTCTTATGCTTGAACTACTGAAACAACAACCTCGATTACGTGCACTCATCGAAAGGTTTGATGAAACCCTAGAGCTAAAATCATCCAATGATGTCTTTAACAGTTATTTGGTGGCTTTAGATTTTCTCATTCAAAAGAAAACGGTGTTCATCGTTTTACCTAACCTTTATGAAGCACAAAAAACGTATGATACGCTTTCCCAAATCCTTGATAGCGAGGATGTTTTGTTCTATCCTGCCGATCAAACCTTAACAGCGATCATGGCGTTAGGAAGTCCGGAATTTAAAAGTGAACGTCTATTTACTTTAAAACAACTTATGACGAATAAACCCTTTGTTGTCGTCACCACGACACAAGGGTTATCACAGCGACAACTGACCAAGGATGACTATATTAAGAGTGTCAAACGACTCACTAAGGGTATGTCTTATCCGATGGATAAACTTGTCACGTACTTAGTCTATAGTGGGTATCAACGTACCTATACCGTGGAAAAACCAGGTGAATTTAGTGTGCGTGGACACATCGTCGATATCTTTACCCTCAATCATGATCAACCCTACCGTCTTGATTTCTTTGACGAAGAGATTGATCAGATTAAGGTGTTTGATGTTGAAACCCAAAGATCAACGGTCAATTTAGATAGTATTGAGATTGCTCCTATGCATGAACTTTTCTACACGGATCAAATGAAGGAAGATGCGCTTTTTAAGATTAGAAAATTCTTTGATGGAAAACCTTTATCAGAACGTGAACAAGAAAAACTTATCTATGACCTTGAAGCGATTGAGCAGAGAAAGAAACTCGACGGATTAAATTTATATATTCCATTCTTTAATGCTGAAAAGACAACATTATTGGATTTTGCATCCAATTACCATCTGATTTTAGTGGATTTGCACAAGATGAAGCTGAATGAAGATAGTATCACAGATGATTTGATGACGTATGCAACGACCATGAATGGGCATCATTTTTTGGATGTTCCCTTTCGTATTTCTCTCGAAGAACACATAAAGAGACCTCATATCTCCATAGATAATTTCGGTTTAAATTCCTCGCCAAAAGCGATTGACTTAGGTATCGTTGCCGTGCCTAATTATCAAGGAAACCTTCAAGCATTTGCTTTGGATATTCATGATATGACAACGTACCTTATCTATGTCTCGATCACACAAAAACATTATCTTGAAGAAATGGAGTCTTTCTTAAGTCAAAAAGACATTAAGTATCAAGAAAAAGTCGGTGATCAACCGGGACTATATCTACTTAAAACACCAAGTTATGGGTCGATGATGCTCAAAGAAGAAAAACTCTTGTTTGTTGATGAATCGAGTCTATTTACCTATCGAATACGCCCAGCGATCAAATACCGAAGCGTCTTAAATCAAGCAACCAAGATTAGACGTATCGAAGATTTAACCCCAGGCGATTTTGTTGTTCACTACGATTATGGCATTGGAAAGTACATGGGATTAAAAACGATGGAACTCTCTGGGGATAAGCGTGATTATCTTTATATTATCTATGCCAATGAAGAAGCACTTTACGTACCTATGGATCAAATCGATATGGTACTTAAATACTCGAGTCATGATGGTATTCATCCCAAGCTATCTAAACTAGGTGGAAAGCAATGGTCTAAGACCAAGGCACAGGTTAGAATGCGTATCAAGGATTTATCGGATCGTTTGATTGCACTTTATGCCCAAAGAGAACAAAGCACTGGGTATGCCTATCAAAAGGATAGTGATATGCAACTTGCTTTTGAACGTGATTTCATGTATGAAACCACAAAAGACCAACAAAGAGCGATCGTTGATACGAAGCATGATATGGAAAAAGAACGTCCGATGGATCGTTTGATTTGTGGCGACGTAGGATTTGGAAAAACCGAAGTGGCACTTCGTGCAGCTTTCAAGGCAGTGATGAATCAAAAACAAGTCCTTTATTTGGTTCCGACCACCGTACTTGCAAGACAGCATTACTATACCTTTAAAGAACGCTTTGAAAAATACGGGGCTAATGTCGCACTTCTTTCAAGATTTGTGACTCCTAAAAAACAAGCGGAGACGTTAGAACATCTTAAGCGTGGTTTTGTGGATGTCGTGATTGGGACACATCGTCTATTATCAAGCGATGTGAAGTTTAAAGATTTAGGCCTTCTCATCATCGATGAGGAACAACGCTTTGGTGTTGAACATAAAGAAAAGATTCGTGAACTTAAAGTGAATGTGGATACACTTACGCTTTCTGCAACACCTATTCCTAGAACATTACAGATGTCGATGATGGGCTTAAAAGATTTATCCATGATCGAAACACCACCAAGAAACAGGTATCCGGTTCAAACCTACGTCGTTGAACGACAAGAAGCCCTTGTGAAAGAGGCGATCAGTCGTGAAATTGCACGTGGAGGACAAGTTTTCTATCTTTTCAATAAGGTCCAAGGGATTGAAGGTATGGTGCATCGACTTGAAAAATTAGTTCCCGAAGCCAAGATTACCTATGCGCATGGAAAAATGAATCGCGATCAACTTGAAAATGTCTTAAGTGACTTTATTGATCATGCCTACGATGTTTTAGTATCCACCACCATTATTGAAACAGGTGTGGATATTCCCAATACGAATACCCTCATCATTCATGATGCCGATCAACTCGGGTTATCCCAACTCTATCAAATTCGAGGTCGTGTAGGTCGTAGTGATCGGATTGCCTATGCATATTTGATGTATGATGCGCATAAAAACATTAACGATGAAGCGAAAAAAAGATTATCTGCGATTCAAGATTTTACAGCCCTTGGCAGTGGATTTAAGATCGCGATGAGAGATTTATCGATTCGAGGTGCAGGGGATATTTTAGGTTCGGAACAATCAGGATTTATCGATTCCGTGGGACTCGAACTTTATATGAAACTCTTGGAAGAGGCGATCACTGGAGTCACACTTGAAAGACCAAAAGAAGTACAAATCGATGATGTTTACGCACCAAGACATGTCGATCCAGGCTATGTTTCAGAAGATTCAGTGCGCATTGAAATTCATAAGCGGATTGCTGAACTCAATCATATTAAAGATGTAGAAGATTTAAAACTTGAACTCACAGATCGATTTGGTGAACTCGATGCGGATCTCCTTCTTTACATGTATGAAAAACTATTTAAGAAATTATCTTCACATATTGGTGTTTATAAAACGGTGGTGGAAGCCAATCAAGTGACACTCATCTTATCCATGGAAGCATCACAAAAAATCGATGGAAAGAAATTGTTTGAAAAAGCAAATGGATTCGTCGCTCAAGTGAAATTGGGATATCTCAAAGGTCATGTCCACATCACACTCGTTACCAAGTTTGAAAAGCAACACTGGCTCTATTTGTTTGACCTGTTTTTAGACGACTTCATATATAATTAAGGAAGAGGTGAACGATGTGGCAGTCGATATATTGAAGATTTCAAAAGATGCTATGGAAGCATCGAAACTCTATGATGATGTCATTAAT
>CAYLLL010000036.1:0-7744 GCA_964384655.1 uncultured Mariniplasma sp.
AAAGCCGTAAAGCGATGATCGAAATCCTTGAGAATCAACATCTCACGTTTAAAGAAATCCAAAAAGCACTCGCTTCGCGTGGTTTTTATAATGTTTCAACCATCTACAACAACTTAGAGTTCCTTATCGAACAAAAAATTGTGGTTGAAATCTATATTAACGATACCAAGTATTACGATTTAGCGATGGGAAATCCCATGCATAATGCCGATAGTCATATCCACATTATGAACCGTGATACCAATGAAATTACCGAAGTCAACAGTCCAGATATTTTTGAATATGTCGCCAAACATCCTGCATTTAAGCATCTCGACTTAGATTATATACGCATCATCATCTCAGCATCGACGAAGAAAAAATAATTGACTGCACACATTGTGCAGTTTTTTGTTATACTAGAGTCAAATCACATTATTTTGGGGGGACTTATGTTAACGTTTCAATTATTGAGTCTACTGACTAGTTTTATCTTTTTTCTCTATTTTTCCATCCATATCAAGCGGCTTTCTAAAAAAACAGGTCAGTCTTTAAACAGACATCTATGGAAAGCCATGGGCATGTCGCTCGTCTTATTCATCGCACAGATGACACTTTACATGATGTCAGAATCACTTTTAGGGTATGGTCAAACGTCAAATCTCACAGGAATCATGGGACTAATGGGATTTGGAGTTAGCATGTATATCATCTATAAACAAATCTTTCCTTTTATAAAAAAAGGAGGATATCGTGACGATTCAACCGTCGGACATCATCTCCATTTTCAATTTATCATGTTTTATCTCATTCTCTTTATCGTTGTCTTTACGATGGAAAGCATCTTATTGACCGTGCTTATCTATAGTTTATTTTAAGATCGCAAGATCTTTTTTTTATTTTCTTAGGTTCTTCACGAAATGTTCGCCAGTCTCTTTATTCGTGGCTAAAGGAATCTGGTAAACATCAGATAAACGTAGTAAGGCAGAGACATCAGGTTCATGAGGTTGTGCGGTTAAAGGATCTCTAAAGAAGAAAATCATGTCTATTTTACGATTCGCGATCATCGAACCAATCTCTTGATCTCCTCCAAGAGGTCCAGATTTTTTTAACATGACCTTTAGTCCGGTTTCATGAATGATAAGAGATCCCGTGGTCCCTGTCGCGTAAAGATCATGCAGACGAAAGATGTCGATGTGTCGCTTAACAAAATCGATCATCTCTGGCTTTTTCTTATCGTGAGCAATGAGTGCAATTCTCATATTAACGTCTCCTTAATGCGCGAAGCTTCGCGGATTTACTCCGTGGATTGATGATCATTTCTTCCTCTTTTGGATAGATTGGTTTGCGTGTGATGACTTCAAAGGGAGCTTCACTTATTTTTGGTAAAGGAATTTTCTTTAAAATGGGATCTTCGCTACTTTCATCCCTAAAGAAATGTTTAACGATTCGATCTTCTAGAGAATGAAAGGTGATAACGACGAGTCGTCCATCTGGATTTAGGATAGATACAGCATCTTTTAACACATCTTCAAGCACTCTGAGTTCATCATTGACCGCGATTCTTAAGGCTTGAAAAACACGTTTTGCACTATGTCCTTTTTCGTTATAGTTCACCTGGTCACATATTTTCACCAAGTCCATCGTTGTCTTAAGAGGTCTTTGTTCAATGATTCGTCTCGCAATCTTAAAACTGTTTTTTTCTTCACCGTACACATAAAATATTTTTGCTAATTCATCCAATGTGTAGGTATTGACGATGATTTCAGCGGTCAAAGATTGTCGTTGATCCATACGCATATCGAGGGCAGTTTCTTTCAAATAGGTAAATCCTCGTTTTTGATCATCAATTTGAAAGGAAGATAAGCCTAAATCGAGTAATATCCCATCCACATGATCAATGCCATGAGCTTTAAGTTCATTTTTTATATGTTTAAAATTTTGGTGTATATAGGTCACATTTGAGAATTCTTTTAAAACATCTTTGGCAAAACGAATTGCAAATTCATCTTGATCAAATGCGAAAAGATGGCCTCCTTTTAGGGATTCAAGAATGCGTTTTGAATGACCGCCTCCCCCTAAAGTCCCATCGACGTAGATGCCCTTTTCTTTAATAGCTAATAATTGAATTGCTTCTTCTTTTAGTACGGTTAAATGTTTCATGATTGACCTCATGTTCATTATCTATGATTATGGGTTAAATGTCAAATCACCAAAGAAAAAGGTGCCTTAGGCACCCTTCCTTAATCCTTTTTGGATTCTTTCTTGGTTAATACTTGTTGTCCTTTGTAATAACCACTGTTTGGTGTCACACGGTGTGGTAGTGTGAATTCACCGGTTTGTGGGCAAACAACTAATGCAGGAGCAGTCAACTTAAAGTGAGTTCTTCTCTTTCTCTTAGCAGTTTTACCCGTTCTACGAAATGGAACAGCCATCTGTTCACCTCCTAAGTCTTGTAATTCTTATCCAAATCAGCAAATGCGGGGTGAGGACTCTTTTCTTTTTCGAATGTGGTCTTTTCTGCATCTGGATGATAAATGGTGTAGGGTTTTTCGGTCACGATGTAACCGAAGATTATATCCGAGATATGGATGGGATCTTCGAGAGGATAATCCGCATCATCGATATCTCCAAAGATAATCTCAGTGTTTAAATCCATGGCGTAAGGGACAGGTTTAAGTGTCTTTGCGCAAGCGAGTTCCATCTGACATGTGAGGTTCAGTGTCATCATAAGGTGATCTTGTACCCATGACCAATCGAGATGAATCTTGGCTGGTTGAATCGATAACATATCTGGAACTGATGTGAGGTATGACGTGAAGTCGAACTCAAAATCAAGGGTCGTCTTTTCTTTTAATTCATGCAGCGACATTTTCATGATTTCACCTCAACGAACGTATTATACAAAACATTGGCTAAAAAGTCAATGCAAATAGGTGAATATTCCCATTAATTTGCTTGAGCTTTTCTGCTTTCTCTAACCTTGAATTTCAAGGTGTCTAAAAGATCTTTTTCTTGTGGGGTTAGAAGTTGTTGTAAGTCGTAATTATCATGGATTCGATGGTTTCTTAAATGGAATGGGACCTTCGTTCCATCGACTAAAGTCACTTCTAAATCGAGGGTTAAATACTTGGGATGAATCACATGGTCATATTTAAACGCGGTTTCCATGTGAACGACATCAAAATAATTGAATTCACCTGAAACATCATAGGCGATATGTCCATTTCGGTGATCGACATTGGCTTGATGATAGAAAAGAGAATCGTCGCCAAAAAAGACAGCGGTGACCAACGCTTGATCATAAAGAAGCGTGTAAGATCCGTTAGCTTTCTTGTCTAAACGATAAGAGACTTTACTGTTGTGATCAAAGGCATCAGGTACGGTGATCAAAATCAGTTTTTGATAATCGCTTTCTTGAATGCTTGAAAGTTCATGCGCTCTGACGATGACACTTTGATAGTCTTCTTGAAGCATGTCATCATAAGAATCCTGTGCACGACCAGAAAATTTCTTGAAATATTTTGATGTGTATTTCGCACGATTCTTGACTGGTTTAACTTTCGATTTTTTATCGACTTCTTTTTTGACTACGACATCATCTTCAGTAATGATTTCAGATTCTGCGACTGCTTTTTTAGGTTTTTTTTCTTTCATGATTAAACCACCTTTCGCCTTCTACTCTATTATAACGAATATTCAAAAAACCTGTCAAATATTCCCTATAAATCGTTAAATTAATGTGTTATTCTCCCAAAACGCCTTGTTCAAGAAGTGATTTGAACTCTTCTTGCTTGACATCAAGGATGTAATCTTCAATGGAATCCTCTTGAAGGATTCGATCAATCGTTGTCTTGTCGTAAGGTTGCTGTTCAAAATGCTTTTCAAAAGGAATCAATGATTTCTTATCAAAGAAATCGCCTTGAATAGATAGCTGCTTGATGATGCCTTCTTCTAGATCAAGTTTGATTTCAAAAAGACCTCCAGTAATCCGCTTTTTTAATATCTTCGTATAAGGGGGTTGTTTCTTATAAATCCATTCTTTGGTTTGGTACTTTTCTGCAAGTGCGTTGATCTTTTTAATATCATCTTCTGTGAGTTCATAGGTTTGATTGGTCAAGGTGTTTTCAAAATGTTTGATCAACTGTTCTTGAGAGAGTCCTCGCAGATAGGGTTTAAGATTGGTGACACGTGAGCGAACGGAATCGATGCCTTTTGATACGAGCTTTTCATCGCTTGGTGTAATGGCACGAACCATGGTCTCAAGGTCACAATCATAGAGAAATGTCCCATGCATGAGCATGCCATGTTTGTTTTGTAAAAAGGCATTCCCACTAATCTTTTTTCCTTCAAATAAAAGGTCATTTCGACCTGAAAACTCGATGTTGATATCAAGAAGTTTCATGGAATCGATAATTTTAGATAAGTACGTTTTGAATGAAAATTCTTTATTGTGTCGTTTCGTAATGATAGAAAACATCGTGTTTCTATGGTCTGCATAAACACAGCCACCTCCGGTGGGGCGACGATAGATATCAATCTTGTGTTCTTTTAGAAATTCAAGATTCACTTCGTTTTCAATCACTTGGTTTTTCCCAATGACCACGCCATGGATTTCCCAGGTAAAAAAGTACGTTTCATCATCTTTAAGCATATGGGTCAACACATATTCTTCTAAAGCAAAATAGAAATACGGTTTGAGTTGTCCTTCATTGTGGTGACGAATCAAAATCATGAGAATACCTCCCATTAAAGTTTCACACATATTATATCATATTCATATTCTATCTAAAAACGAGATGACCTAAGATAAAGGGACTTGCTTCATCTCGAGTCAAAACGCGCATGTGTTAATTAAACATATGATAAAATAGTGGTGAAAGAGAGGTCATATGTATGCTCACATTTATCAAACTTTACGCGATTACTTTTGTCATTTTCTTTTTGATTGATATGTTATGGTTAGGTCTTATTGCTAAAAACCTTTATCAACGTCAAATCGGTCATCTCTTAAGCCCTAACGTGAACTGGGTGGCTGCGATAATTTTTTACTTGCTCTTTATCGGTGGGTTAGTCGTCTTCGTCTTAATGCCTGCTGTCCAAGATGGTAAATTGATTCATGCGTTACTTTATGGGGCACTCTTTGGATTGATCACTTATGCTACCTATGATTTAACCAATTTAGCGACCTTAAAAGATTGGCCGATTGCGATTACGCTCATTGACCTTGGATGGGGAACATTTTTAGGTCTTTCAACCTCAACACTTGCGTACTTAATTTATCAGTGGATCTTTTAGTTAAGAGGTGTCCTTATGTCAGCATTTATTATCTCTAACGAACTACTTTATAAATCATTCATCATTGGAGCGAAGCAAGTCATCTCTGAGAAGAATGGTCTCAATTCCATCAATGTTTTTCCTGTACCTGATGGCGATACAGGGACAAATCTCGCGTCGATGATGAATGCGATCATCGAACGAGCGAAACTTGGATCGACACCTAAAGAAACACTTCAATCCATTGCTGATGCAGCCATCATCGGTGCTAGAGGAAATTCAGGCATCATTTTTGCGTCGTATATTAGCGGTTTATCGGATGCATTGGATCAGGAGTTCATTGACCTTAACACATGGATTAACTTAACCCAAAAAGCGTATCAAGCCGCTTATCACTCCATCAACACGCCTGTGGAAGGAACCATGATTACGGTGATGCGTGCCTGGATGAATGCATTAAATGAATTTAAAAAAGCGACCAATGAAGCGATTGATCTATTAGTGAAATCGTATGAATACGTCAAAGAGGAACTCGCAAAGACACCTGAATATTTAAAAGTTCTCAAAGATAATCATGTGGTGGATGCAGGTGCTAAGGGTTTCGTTCATTTTATTGAAGGATTTATCAAAGCATTAAAAGGTGAAGATCTTGTCATTGAAGTTCATGAAGCCGTCGAAGAACTCCATGTCGACCATCTAGAGGATTCTCAGTTTAGATACTGCACAGAAGCCTTACTTAGAGGAAAAGATTTAGACATTGATCAACTTCGAACATCTTTATCCTCATATGGTGACTCCTTAGTCATTGCCGGAAATGAGCGCACGTTAAGAGTTCATATCCATACTGATCATCCGGATCAAGTCTTCGCGTTTTTGGATCGCTATGGTTTAATACAAGAACAAAAAGTCGATGACATGAGACGTCAATTTGAAGCGGCGAACCATCGTAAATATAAGGTTGCATTGGTGACAGATTCCATCGCAGATCTTCCTGTGGATATCATTGACCAATATCAAATTCATCAGTATCCCATTACTTTACACATGAATCATTCGGAATATCTCGATAAAGTCACCATACAAAGTTCACGTTTCTATGAACTGATGGATTCCCTTGAGGTCTACCCCACTTCCTCACAACCTAATGGTAAATCCCTTGAAAACTTCTTCTCATTTCTTTCAACCTACTACAAAGAAATTCTTGTGATCACCGTATCTAAAGAAATGAGTGGAACCTACCAAGCATTTGTCGATGCTGCCAAAAAATTCCCACAAACCAAAATCAACGTCATTAATTCAAAACAGAATTCAGGGGCTGAAGGACTTCTTGTCTATAAAGCAGCCCAGCTGATTCATGAAGGTTTATCGATGGATGAGGTTGTTCAAAAAATCGAATCTTTAACCACAAAATCAAAAATTCTTGTCAGTGTCAAAACAATCAAATACATGATCAGATCAGGTCGACTCACAAGACTTTCTGGAACTATTGTCTCACTCATGCACCTAAAACCTGTCATCTCTATTGATGAAGAAGGTAAGGGGATTATCATGATGAAGACCTTATCGACACATAAAGCGGATCAGAAAATCTTTGATCATGTCAAAGAAATCCATCAAACCTATGGGATTGAATCCTATGCGATTGTCCATGCGAATGCAAATGATCGTGCATCCCATTATGCGACAACCCTCGAAGCGATATTGGGGGATAAACCTACCTATATCATGGATATATCGACGATCGTTGCGATGAATGCTGGCATTGGTACAGTTGCAGTCGCTTATCTCAGAAAGGATCACTCATGATCATTACAACCTTAATTGCTGTCTTTATTTTCTTTAATATATTTTATGTAATTGCTCAATTAAAAAAGAATAACGGATTAGCCGATATCGCTTGGGGAATGGGGTATGTCGTCGTTGCATGGACGATGGTACTTACCGATAACCTCACGCATATCCATCAATGGGTGATCACGGGTTTAGTGACCTTATGGGGTATTCGACTATTCCTTCATATCGGTGTGAGAAATTGGTCAAAACCCGAAGATTATCGCTATGTGAATATGCGAAACAAGTGGAAAACAAACATTCCATTAAAAGCTTATGTTTATGTCTTCATGCTTCAAATGATATTTCTTTTAATTATCGCCACACCCATCATCATCAGTGGATATACTGGCTTTGACGAAATGAATCTATTTGCACAAATTCTTCTCATCTTAGGTGTTGTGCTCTGGATCATTGGATTCTACTTTGAAGCGTTAGGTGATCATCAACTTCAACAATTCAAATCAAATCCTGAGAATAAAGGAAAACTCTTAACCACAGGACTTTGGAAGTATACAAGACATCCCAATTATTTCGGTGAAGCACTGATGTGGTGGGGTATTTGGGTTGTTGGATTAAGTGCCTTGTCATGGTTAAGTGCAGTCGTGATCATCAGTCCTCTTTTTATCACCTATCTCTTACGTTATGTTTCAGGAGT
>CAYLLL010000037.1:0-7577 GCA_964384655.1 uncultured Mariniplasma sp.
ATCAAAGCTCATTATCAACACTTAATTCTTAATGGTGCTTATTTACCCGGTGAACCCCTACCAAGTTTAAGAAAAGTGGCCATGGATTTAGGAGTCAACCCCAATACGGTTGAAAAGGCATATCAAGCACTTGCTGAAGAGAAGATGATTGACATTATTCCAAAAAAAGGTGCTTATGTTGCTACATTTAAGGTCAATGAGCAGAGTGATCTAGGATTATTGAAACAAGTGATTTCAAAATTAAAATCGACCATGTCCGAAGATGACATCGTTTCAATGGTAAAAGATTATATTAAGGGGGAATAACATGATAGAAATTAAACATTTAAGTAAAGCTTTTGATACCCATCAAGTATTAAAAGATATGAATATCACCTTTACAAAAGGGATGATCTTTGGACTTATTGGTATTAATGGAGCAGGTAAATCAACATTTTTGCGATTGATTTCTGGAATTTTGCTTCCTGATCAAGGTGAGATTTTGATTGAAGGAAAGAAGACCTCAGACCATGAATATTTAAGAAAGCAAATCTTTTATCTATCAGATCAACCTCCTTATTCTTATCAGATGACCATCCTTGATCTAGCCAAACTATACGCTACCTTCTATACCTTTCATTGGGATGTTTATCGCAGAGTTTTAAGTCAATTTAATCTATCGGATCAGCACCCTTTATCACGTATTTCTAAAGGTATGCGTCGTCAAGGCTACATCGCAATTGCATTCGCATCAGGCGCATCCTATCTACTCCTTGATGAAGTCTTCGATGGACTTGATCCTGTGGCAAGATTAACATTCAAGAAGTTAATGATTGAATTTCAGAGTGAAGGAAGAATCTTTATTATCACGAGTCACTCACTGCGTGAACTTGAAGACATTTGCGATACCTTTGGTATGATTGATGAAGGTATTTTCAAACGTTTTGGTAATGTCGATTTTGAGCTTCATCTCTTTAAAAAGTACCAAATCATCCTAAAGAATATAGAGCCAATCATCTTCAAAAAAGATCACCCTAAAGTCTTCTATAAAGCGCAAGAAGGACGCATCCTCACGTTAGTCGTGGATGCCAATCAACCCGTCGATTTATGGCTTAATCCCGAGGATTATCACGTGATCGATGAACTCGAGCTTTCTTTTGAAGAATACTTTATGATCAACAAAGGAGGGGTGGAATCGTGAAGAAGTACTTCACCTATCTCATCGAAACTAAATGGTTACAGACAGTTATTATCGCAGCCATTACTTCGATAATATTCATGATTACCTTAGCCATATTCAGTGATGATTTCTTGCGAAATAATTTCCCCTTGAATTATCCTGGAGTATTTGGGGTCAGCGGCATCCTTTTGTTCATCGTGACCATTATTGTCGTTTTCTTTCGCTTTTCTGCACTAAGAAACCAAAAAGAAGTCGATTTGTATTATGGATTACCCATGTCAAGAAAAGATCTCTATACGACACAGTATATTTTTGGGCTAGCCCAGATTTTTGTGATCAGTTTTCTTGTTTTCTTGCTTGGCTTTATCGAACTCATCGCTTTGTCATCTGGGGGATACTACGAAGGCTATTTCATCCTCTATTATGTGATCACCGTCTTTTACTTAGCCATCGTCTATACATTATCCACATTTATCTTTATTCAAGCGAATACCATCGTTGATGGGATTATCTTTGTCATTTTAATTAATCTACTCTTGTTATTTATCTCTTTATTCATCATGAGACTCAATGATTATAGGCTTTTAGATCGACTTGCCTTTGTGATTAGCCCATATTACAGTCAATCCATCTTGGCGAGACTTCTCTTTGTTGGAGCGGTACCGAACGCACGAGATGCTGTATTAGAACCTCATGAATGGATTTATATCGTGTTAAATAGTTTAACTTATGTTGCAATGTCATATGGAGCTATTCTTTATGTTAGAAAAACGATAGAACATGAAAAGATTGAAAAGATTGGGGAGATTTCATCGAGCCGATGGGGCTATGTGGGCATGATTCCTTTGATCATCTTCTTTGGTGTGATTGGGACTGATTTTATGGGAACGATTAGTATCTTTTTTAAAACGATGTTTTTAATTGCTGGGTTTGTGGGTTTATTTGTTTACAGAAGAGGCATCAAGATTTCTTTAAAAGATAGTGCTTTAGTGGTCCTTCCTTGGATCATAGGAATCCTTTGGACTGTGATATTTCATTATTAATCATTGAATCATCATAATCTATGTTAAGATTAATCTATATCGCATGCATTGGGGGAAACCATGATCACTCGATATAGATTTTTTTATTTTCGATGAAATGGATAAAAAAGGAAGTGATGTGTTGTGACTATAGTTGCGTTAACGAAACGATCCATTTATTTTATATTAGGTTGGCTGATTATCGCCTTTTTAATCATTGATACCTTTGAAGATATTCATATGTACGCGATTATCTTCTCAATCGTAGTTTTTTTAATCATTATTGGATTAAATATTAGAGGAATCATCGGTCGGTTAAAATTTGAAGACGAGATGTTCATCATTGATGCTGATCATCGTTTAGACGAAGAAGAACAACTTCAAAAAGCGTATAAGATGGCATATAAAGACATTCAATATGTCGAAATAAAGAGTTATGACCCTATTATTAACACGAACAATCAACCTCTGGTTAGAGGGCTTCGTAGTGATCAATTGCATCGAATCAAGTATGGTCGAGAACCGTATCAAGCACTTGTCTTTAAACTTACAAATCATCAAGAAGCAAAGTTGATTCTCAACGCTTTCTCCAAAAAGCAACAAGAGATGATCTTTCATTTCTTATCATCTAAAGGTGTGACTATTCCCCTTAGAGATGAAGCCAAGGATGTCAAATCCCCTTATATTTTCCGTAACCTATGGGATTTGTTCACGTATTTCTTTATCTTTGTGTTCTTAGCTCAAATCATTCACGCAAGAATTTTTGGTGGTAACGCCATACCTATTCCTGAAGATCTTTTCATCCAAAATCCCGATGGGTATTATCTCATCAGTCAAGGAGTAGCAACTGAAGTATCCTATCCAGTTTGGCTCACGAATTATGTTCTTATCTGGGTTGCATTTCTGCTACTCATGGTCGATACCTTCCTTGGCATTTCACATTTGATTCAAAAATATATCCTCAAGAAATCTAAATCGAAAGAAAATTAATAGGTATTCATCGAATGACTTTATTTTAAGCGATCTCATCATTGAGATGGCTTTTTTCTTTATCTTATACAAAAAAGAAGAAAAGTGGTAAACTATTAATATCAAAAAATGATATCAAATACTGATAAGAGGTGTATGATGCAAAAACTCAAACAAAAAATCTATCTAGGCTTTCTTCATGTTCACATTCTTTATCATGCCAATAAGGAACCTTTTTATGGCGTATGGATGATGGAAGAACTAAAGGAACACGGCTATCACATAGGTCCTTCACACATTTATCCTCTTCTAAAAGGTCTAGAAGAGGAAGGCTTACTATCGATAGAACATCGAATCGTCGAAGGGCACAAGCGTAAGTATTACAAGATTACATCCGAAGGTCAACAGATACTAAAAGACCTGATGGAAAAGGTGAAAGAATTGTCAAATGAGCTCTTTGACGAAGATGAATTAGGAGGAAATAAACATGCCAAATAACGACAAAAAGAAAGCGTATCTATTTCTCTTACTCATAGGAATCATCGCTTTATTATCCGATTTCACACATGAAGGTGCACGAAGTATCTATGGTCCATACTTAGGATTGATTGGTGTTTCAGCATTCCTGATTTCACTCACGGCAGGACTCGGAGAATTTATTGGTCAAGCTTTAAGAATTCTTACAGGTTGGATTGCTGATAAGACGAAGAAGTACTGGTTCATGATGATCTTAGGTTACTCGATCAACTTACTTGTCATCCCACTCTTGATGTTTGTTGACGCAACCATCTGGCAAGTCGCCATCATTCTCATTTTATTAGAGCGTGTGGGTAAGGGAATTAGAGCTCCTGCGAAGAGTGCCCTCGTCTCTTTTACGACCTCTCATATTGGAACAGGAAAAGCATTTGCGCTTCAAGAACTCATGGATCAAATCGGCGCATTTCTTGGACCTCTATTTGTCTTTCTTATTTTAAACCTGAATCAAGGTTCTGAACTTGATGGGTATCATCTTGCGTTTGGATTGTTGGGGATTTTCGCAATCATGACACTCGTCATCATCGTTTACGCAAAAACCAAGTACCCTCATCCAGATCATATGGAAGTGCAAACCCAATCTCAAGGATTCAAAGGAAATACATCACTGATCTATTATTTGATTGCTGTTTCACTGATCGCGATTGGATTCATCGATTATCCTGTCCTCGCATTCCATTTATCGAATACTCAAACCATCGATGTGATTTATGTGCCACTCCTTTATTCCATGGCGATGGGCGTTGATGCCATCTCTGCCCTCTTTTTCGGGTATACTTATGATAAGAAGGGTGTCAGTATTCTCCATCTTTCTATTTTATCTTCCATTCTTTTTGTTCCCATCTTTTTCTTGGTAGATGGAACTGTAGGCATCATTTTAGGAATGGTCTTGTGGGGAATATCCATGGGAGCGATGGAATCCATCTTAAAAGCTGTGGTTGCCTCTTTAGTCTCTAAAGACAAACGTGCCACTGCGTATGGGATCTTTTATACCGTTTTTGGTGGTGCATGGTTTTTAGGTTCTGCCCTTATTGGATTTTTATACGAACAAAAGATTGTGTATGTGGTGATCTTTTCGATCACGATGGAAGTCCTCGCGATGATCGCCCTTATGTTTTACATCAAACATCATAGAAAGGAGAATGATCATGCCTCAGTCACACCCTAATATAAAATGGTCGACATTTTTAAAGGATGTACTCATCTGCTCTCTTGGAGCTTACGGAGGACCTGAAGCTCATTATGGCGTATTTACTGATCAGATGATCGTAAAAAAGAAATATTTAACCGAAGATGAACTGGTCGAATTGATTGCGCTCACAGGAATGCTTCCTGGTCCATCAAGCACACAAACCATCATTTCGATAGGATACAAAGTTGGAGGTCCACTTTTAGCTTTCTTAACCCTATTGATTTGGGCACTCCCAGCCATCCTTATCATGACTCTATTTTCCTTCTTGTATGACTTTTTAGTAAGAATCAATTTAGATGCGAATGGACTTCGATATATTGGTCCAATGGCTGTTGGTTTTATTGGAGTGGCTGCGTATCGTATTGGACGTAAAGTGATTAAAGGCTACACAACACTAATCTTGTTTATCATGGCTGGGATCATCACTTTCTTCTTTAGACAACCTTGGGTTTTCCCTTCTGTATTGATCGTAGGGGGTCTCATCACAGCCTATGCATCCAAAGAAAAGGGGATTTGGCATCATGTCAAACTCACGCCTCCATGGAAGTATTTCATTCTCTTTTTAGGTTTTGCGATAGGCACTTATGGTTTAAACGTGTTGATTGATCATCGAATCCTTTTCATGTTTGACCATTTCTATCGTTATGGTTATCTCGTGATCGGTGGAGGGCAAGTGGTGATTCCCTACATGTTTTCCGATCTTGTCGAAACCTTTCAGTTCATGACAGCGAATGAATTTTTAACAGGGTTTGGACTCGTTCAAGGGATCCCCGGACCGATGTTTAGTTTTAGTGCATATGCAGGAGGACTTGCTGCTCGTGATTTATCCTCGGTGACTCAAATAGGATCAGCACTTGCTGCTGGCATTGGGATCTTTCTTCCTGGGACCTTACTCATCTTCTTTGTCTATCCAATGTGGGAACAACTGAAAGTCATGAAAGGGATCAAGTTATCGCTTAAGGGAATTACTGCGGTGGCTGGTGGTTTGATCACCACAGCGGCCATCCTCTTAATGAGGGAGAGTGGATTCTCTTTGGATAATCTAATTGTATTAGGTTTAACGGTAGGTTTACTCCTAACTAAAAAAATCCCAGCACCTCTGATTGTCATCCTTGCTATTCTAGCTGGATTCATCATTTAAAAAAATTGCCATCATTTTGATGGCTTTTATTTTATAATAGAATTAGTGTTACATTGAGGGGGTCACCCTTCTAGAAGGAGGATTTTTTATGTTTACGCTTGTATTTACTTTAGTTTTATTTGTGATGTTGCTCTTGACGACGATGTATGATTATCGAAGCCGTCGTTTTCGTTTTAACAAAAAGGTGTTCTTATCACCTCTAGCGTTTCTCTTTTTATTTACTGCAGCAATTACCAAAGTCGATGCGAATACTGTAGGCATTGTCTATCATCCTTTTCAAGGTGGGATCCAAGATGCCGTCCTAACCGAAGGATTTAAGACAAAAAATATTTTCGCAACAGTGACAAAGATTTCTACCACGAACCGTACAGCGTACTTAGAAGTCGCTGGTCAAACGAAAGACAGTATTTATGCGGATTTCCAAATCACGTTAGTCTATCGTATTGAAGCAGCCAATGCAGGTCGCTTCTTCAAAGTCACAGGTCATAATGATATTCAAGCAGAACAACTCAACTCGATCACCAAAGAAGCGTTACAGTCTGCAACGACGAACTATGATATTTATTTAATCCTTGGTGAAGATTTAGAAACCGTTCGTATCGATTTCACGACACGTCTTTCAACATTATTATCGACACGTTATCATATCACTTTGGTCTCTACATCGTTTGATGACATCGATGCAGGTGCTGACATTGAACAGATTATTCAAGATAAAGCTCAAGCTATTCAGCTCATTGAGATTGCTGAACAAGAAAGACAACGTGCAGAAGTTGAAGCTGAAACTGCGATTATTCGTGCTAACGCTGATGCAAGCGTGACGATTATTGCAGCTGAAGCTCAAGCAGAAGCTCAAATCATCTTAAATAGTGTCACGATCAATGCGATCAATCAAATGTATATCGGTCAATTCTCAGAAGGTCAAGATACAGCAACTCCTGAAGTTTATGGGTACCTCACTATTCAAGAAATCACAGCTACCATCTTAAAACAACTTTATTATGATACATGGGATGGCGTTCTTCCCACAGTCATTACCGATGGAGCAGGATTGATTATTAATCCTTAGAGATGATTTTATTGCATATTTTGGGAGGTTTAGTCCTTCTTGGTCTTATTACTTTTTTCCTTGCAGGTATCAAACTTTTAATCCATTATCTCTTTGATTACCCCATGGAACCCCATCTCATCCTTTACTTCACACTCTTTAATTTTGGTGTAGCCCTTCTATATTACTTTGGGATATCAATCCTATATAGTATTCAGTATTTCATGGGTTTAACTCTTTATCTTTTGATGGTTATGGGATTAGATTATACATTCTTTTATACAAAATATTACGATATGGATACGAAGTGGAAATATATAAAATATATGATCATTGCCTATCTATCCATGGGGTTAGTCGTGTATATCATCATCTTGATTTTGAGTAGCGTTTTTTTGAACTGGCCATTTTTTGAAGTATTTCTTTAAAAAGTTTAAGCATCGTTTATTGCGATGCTTTTTCTTTGATAACGGTTTTAGAAAACAAAGTGTCATTAAATGACTATAATGAAA
>CAYLLL010000038.1:0-7519 GCA_964384655.1 uncultured Mariniplasma sp.
TTCTTTAAATAGAAGGCATGATCCATTTCTTGAAAGATCTCAAGAAGATTCATGTTGGTTTCTTCAAACGTCCTGATCTGATCCATTAAGAGAAGAAGGAATCCCTTGAATACTTCAGGATGACTGGGCAGTTTATAAAGCTGTATGATCAGTTGCATGAGTGTTTGATCATGACGATGATAGAGCCATAAGGCATCCATCAAACATTCAGACGTGAGTTGATTGTGTTCGAGTTCATTTTGATAAGTTTTTAATAAGCGCGTTGCCTTTTCGTTGCTCATGCGCTGTTGATGTTTATATTTGGCTTCACTGATGACAAAGTCACGCTTCGCTTCTTCAAGAAGCGCTTCGAGTTTAATGACATCTAACGTTTTCTTGTTTTCTAAATAAAGCACTTCCCTTTCATGATCGAGTTCATTGATCAAGAGTTGCAATTCATGTTTAATGAGCGCTTCCTGTTTGGTATAAATCGCATGGGAGAGTTCAATTCTTAGTTCTTGTTCCTGAAGGATAAAATCACGTTTAACCTTTTCCTTTTCAAGTTCAAGTTGTGTCGTTGCGTTTAAGACTTTTAAGTCTGCATCATACGTGGTTTTTAAGATATCTTTTTGATATTGGATATCGAGCAATTCCTTTTTAAACTCGTTTTCATCATGAATTTCTTTGAGTTTGAAAGAGGCTACGGCCATGTGAGCATCATTGGCGAGCAGATTAAGTTCCCGCTCTTGAATAGACGCACCAATCATAAGCTGGTACTCAAGGGAGAGAAGATCTTTGTTATGTTGCATTAAAATTAAATCTTTTTTATATTGATGGGTTTGAATTTCAGAGGATTTCTGAAGTTCAGAAATACTTAAATTATGGTTGAAGTTTAGATCGATCTTGGCAAAATCTTGTTTTTTCTCATAATCAAAGAGCACTTTCTTCAAGCGCCATTCGTTGATTTCACGCAAATGCTTTTGATCAAGATCAAAAAGACGTTTTTGTGTTTCCTTTTTCTTTTGTTGGATATCTTTATTGGTTCTGATAATTTGCTTATTGAGCTCACTATCAAATTGATTCATCATCGAAGAGAGTTCACGATTCATTTTATCCTGCTCTTTTTCTGATTCAATCGATTTAATCTCATCCCTGATCTCACGCGCTTTGATGAGCTTTTCCCGTTGTGTGGTTTCACGATACGCAGATAACTTGGAGTTAAGCAGCGTAATGGCTTCATTTCCATCATGGATGATGCGTTCTTTTTTGGTTTCATAATCGGTTTTTTGAACATCAAAAATGACGTTTAACGAGGACATCTTTTCGGTATAATTTTGGAGTGCTTTACGCTGAGCTTCTGCATAATTCGTTTTCAACTCAAGAATCGCTTTTTCAATCGGTGTCATGGCATCTTGATGATCTTTATCAAGGTCAAGGATGATTTGTTGATAGCGTTTCTTCAGTTCGTTGATTTTTTTATTAAGGGTAATCGATAAGGTTGAATAGGTATTTTTGATCAGTAAGTAAGAGTCATCATTTTCTTTGGTCACCATAAATGATGTCTGCTTATTTTCTTCCTTTTTCACTTGATAAGCTTCATGAATTTTGGCTTCTTTAACCGCTAATTCAGCCATATCTTCATCGAAATTCTTACCATAGATACGAATGGATTCCTTTTGTTCAATATCGATGGCTTGCGATGCTTCTTGGTAGATGCGTCTCGCTTCATTCATCACTTTTTGAATCTGTGAGAGTTCACGTTTTAACGCTTGATCCGCCTTACTCATTTTTTCCTTCGCGTCTAAATTGACTTGAATCATACGCTCATCAAGGCCATCAAGTTGTGCTTTTAAGTTGATATTTAAATCATGGGTTTGTTGTAGCTTGATCTTTTGACTCTTTTCAACTTCTTGATGATTCTTTTCAACCAGTAGGTTTAAAGAACGATGAAAGTTTTCCAAATTTTCAGCGTAATTTTTATTGATAGCTAAGGATTCTTTGACAAAATGATCTTCAGATCCTTCATGCTTTTTCTTTATTTTTTGTAATTCAGGGTTCATAGAACGCAAAAGAGCAGCCAACGACTTTCCGATAGGCTGGTATTTTTTATCGACGGATAAGAGTTGTTTAAATTCGGCATCTAAGGACTTTATATAGTCCAGTTTTATCATGTCCATCACGTCCTAAAATTATTATAACATAATCAGGGTGATGATTTAAAAAAGCCCTATAAATTATGTTATAATAGAATGTAAAGAGTATAAGTAGGGTGAACATTATGTATGCATACATCGAAGGAATGATTACAGAAATTAAACCGAGTTATGTCGTGATTGAGGCTTATGGCGTCGGTTATTTGATCTTAGTTCCCAATCCATACATGTATCATCTCGAGGAACGGTTGAGAGTCTATACCCATCATTACGTCAGAGAAGATATCAATCATCTTTATGGGTTTCGCAGTTTAGCTTCCAAAGAACTCTTTATTAAACTCATCGGTGTGTCAGGGATAGGACCCAAAAGTGCGTTATCACTGCTTGCTACCGATCAGATCAACGATATCATTTTAGCGATTGAAGAAGGGAACGTCAAGCACTTAACGAAATTTCCAGGGATTGGGGTTAAAAGTGCTCAACAGATCATCTTAGATCTCAAAGGAAAACTCGTGGATGCTGAAGAAGAGTTACTCCCTACACACAAAAATGATGTGGAAGATGCCCTTCATGCGTTAGGATACAACAGTACTGAAATTAGAAAAGTCATGAAGAAACTTGATCAATAGCAACCTGTAGAAGTCATGATCAAACAAGCCTTACAACTCTTAATCAAATAGGTGAAACAAGATGGATAAAGAGCGAATCATTACCGCGATGTCCCTCAAGGAAGATGAAGATCAAAGCTTAAGACCACAACGTCTTGATCAATACATTGGTCAAGACGACATCAAAGAGATGCTTGATGTCTATATTAAAGCCGCGCTTAAACGAAAAGAAGCCCTTGATCATATCTTACTCTATGGACCTCCAGGTTTAGGAAAAACAACCTTAGCCCAAATTATCGCCAATGAACTTGGTGTACAAATAAAGATCACGTCTGGACCCGCCATTGAACGCAGTGGCGATCTTGCTGCTGTATTGAGTTCTCTCAATCCAGGAGACGTTTTATTTATCGATGAAATTCATCGTCTTCCACGTTTTGTGGAAGAAGTTCTTTATGCTGCGATGGAAGATTATGTCTTAGATATCGTGATTGGTAAAGACCATGATTCGCGATCCATTCGTATTGATTTGCCCCCATTTACACTCATCGGTGCCACCACACGTTTTGGTGACTTATCCGCTCCCTTGAGAGATCGTTTTGGTGTAGTCATGCGGTTATCTTATTATGGTGTAGATGATTTAAAGAAGATTGTGGAAAGAACGTCCCGTGTCTATCAAAATCCAATTGCTGACGATGCGGTCATCTCACTCGCTAAGCGCAGCCGTGGGACACCTCGCATTGCCAATCGTCTTTTTCGCAGAGTAAGAGACTTTGCTGAAATCATCGGAGATGGAAACATCACAGATCAGATCACCAATCATGCATTAACGAAACTCGGGATCGATCACAATGGTCTTGATCATACCGATTATCGTTATTTACGCACCATTATTGAAAAATTTGGTGGGGGACCTGTCGGAATAGAATCGATTTCTGCATCGATCAGTGAAGAAATGACCACTGTAGAAGATGTTTATGAACCCTACCTGTTGATGGAAGGATATGTCAAGCGTACCTCAAGAGGGCGTGTGGCGACTCAAAAAGCCTATGAAACCTTAGGCATTAAATATTACAAAGGATTATTTGACGATGAAATTAAGTGATTTTGATTTCCATTTACCCAAAGATAGCATTGCACAGCATCCTTCAGATAAGCGTGATCACTCACGCTTGCTCATTTTAGATAAAGCGTCAAAAACAGTTAATCATGCCATGTTTTATGACATATATGATGAACTTACAAAAGATGATGTGCTTGTGATTAATGATACTAAAGTCATTCCTGCACGTCTTTTAGGAATAAAAGAACAGACCGATGCAACCATAGAGGTTTTATTGCTTAAGGAAGTGTCTCCTCATCGCTGGGAAGCCATGACAAAACCTGCACGACGTGTCAAAGTGGGAACAAAGATTCATTTTTCAGATCTTCTTGTTGCTGAATGTGTAGAGGTAAAAGAAGAAGGGTTACGAATCTTCCACATGCATTATGAAGGACTTTTTATTGAAGTCTTAGAGCGTCTTGGCAGCATGCCACTTCCCCCTTATATCACTGAAAAACTTTTTGATAAAGATCGTTATCAAACAGTTTATGCGAAAGATCCTGGGAGTGCTGCTGCACCCACAGCTGGACTACACTTCACCAAAGAACTCTTAGAGAAGATTAAGGCTAAGGGTGTTGAAATTATTCCGATTACCCTCCATGTAGGGCTAGGTACATTTAAGCCTGTCCAAAGCGAAAACATCACAGAACATCCCATGCATGAGGAAACCTATACGATCTCAAATGAAAGTGCGGATCGCCTTAATTTAGCGGTCAAAGAAAAGAAGAATATCGTGTGTGTGGGCACAACATCTATTCGCACCTTAGAAAGCAATTATGCCCAAGGTTTTCATCCTGGAACATTTGAAACATCGATCTTTATTTATCCAGGATACACATTTAAAGTGGTCGATAAGCTCATCACAAACTTTCATTTACCCAAATCGACCTTGATCATGCTTGTCAGTGCACTCGCTGGACGAGAGTTCATCCTAGAAGCTTATAAAATTGCCGTAGAAAAAGGGTACCGTTTCTTTTCCTTTGGTGATGCAATGTTTATCAAATGATTGAAAAAAGAGGAAAAAATCATTATAATGATTGTGGAGGAAAGCAATGATCTATCTTACAACCTATACATTAACCTTCTATCTCGCCATAGGTCTTGGTGTCATCCTGATTTTTTTACTCCTTTGGGTCATTTTAAAGAATACGAAAAATGTAAATCAAAAACACCCTGTACTCGATTATTCATTACTATTATCTAGTTTGGGAGGATATGATAATATAAGTGAACCTCAAAGAGAGCATCAACGAATTAAAATGAAAGTGCTTGATGTCAAAAAAATTAATGCGAATTCTCTTAAAGATTTAGGTATTCCCGCCTTTTTAAAAGGTAAGGAGTTAACTATACTTATTAAGCATCATACAAAAGACGTTCTTTCCTACCTAAGTGAAAGACAGAAAGAGGGACTCTAATGGAACAAAATTTCCACATCACTTCTGAATATGGCATTCATGCAAGACCCGCCACACGTTTAGTTAATCTCGCGATGTCCTTTCAGTCGGATATCGATTTAACCGCCATGGGAAAGACCGTGAACCTTAAATCGATTATGGGACTGATGTCCTTAGGGATTTATAAAGGAGAAACAGTGAAGGTACATATCAGTGGACCTGATTCAGAAAAGGCGATGATCGCCATCGCAGATTTTCTTATCACCGAGGGATTAGGAAAAACCGTTTAACAACAAAAAAGTGGTAGATTCTACCGCTTTTTATAGTTTAGGGGTGACGTTGTTGAGACAAAGACATATTAAACATGCAACTGAAGAGATCATGATAACGATGGGTGTCCAGTTTGAAATCAAAAAGGTCGCACTAGACTTAACGAAAGAAGTTCGAGTGGAGATTGGTTCAGGTAAAGGGCAGTTTATCACAACTCTCGCAAAAGACTTTCCTGATATCCAGTTTGTCGCTATTGAAAAAGATATCGATGTATGTTATAGAATTGCCGAAAAAAAGATGGCTTTTGACTTAAAAAACTTATGGATACTTAATGTGGATGCGATGCATTTAGAAGAACTCTTTGATGCTTCAACGATCGACCTAATCTACTTGAATTTCTCTGATCCATGGCCAAAGAAGAAACACCATAAACGAAGATTGAGTGCACCTGCATTTTCTCTTGTCTATCAACGTCTTTTAAAACCTACAGGAATGATTCAACTTAGAACAGATCATGATGCATTTTTTAAGGACAGTATCGATACACTTAGTGTTGGATTTGATATTTTGGACATTCAGCATGATTATCCTCAGACACCTTATATGACTGAATATGAAGAAAAGAAACGCCCTTTTGGGCCGATTTACCAATTAAGGGGGACAAAAAAACATGATTCGTCAACTTTATCTTGATCTATTTAATATCCAAGCATCATCAGGATATGAAAAACCAGTTCAAAACTATTTACGAGCATTTATGGAACAGTTTCCTAAGTACTCGATTGTCACCGATCGTTTAGGATCCATTTTTGCGATAAAGAAGCATCGTGACGAGAATGCGCCTGTGGTCATGGTCGCAGGACACATGGATGAAGTGGGATTAATGGTGGTAGGTATCACTGATCAAGGCATGCTCAAACTCACCAATTTAGGTGGACTGAACGGAGAAGTCTTTATCTCACAAGTCCTTAGCGTTCATACGAAAAATGGTGTCATCAAAGGGGTTGTGGGTGCCATTCCACCTCATTTAAAGAAGGAACAACAATTATCGATCGGTGATCTTATTTTAGATATCGGCGCTTCCTCTAAACAAGAAGCGTTAAGCTTCGGTGTCGCTTTAGGGGATATGGTTCTTTTCGATAATCCCTTTACTTATACAAAACATCCCCATCGTTTAATCGCTAAGTCGATTGATAACCGTTATGGATGTGGGTTAGCTCTTGAAACCATCGAAGCCTATCATGATGTGGATCTCCCCTTTACCTTGATCGTTGGAGCCACTGTTCAAGAAGAAGTGGGATTACGAGGGGCCGAAACATCGGTTAACCTGCTCAATCCAGATGTATTTCTCGCACTCGATGCATCCCCAGTGAACGATGCGCTGGATAAAGATTCGCTTGCGGGATTAGGCAAAGGGTTCTTACTTCGCATGTATGACCCAAGAAACGTCATGCATCAAGGAACGATGAAATTTTTCGTTGAGCTTGCGAAAAAACATCAGATTCCTATGCAATATTTCACCTCTCAAGGGGGGACAGATGCTGCGAAGGCTTTGGAGCTTAATCGAGGCGTGATTGCGACAACGATTGGTCTACCCGCACGCTACATCCATTCGACCGCAGCGATGATGGATGAACGAGATTTAGAAGCCGCGAAAACGATGTTATTTACTGTATTGAATACGGTGAATCCAGAGATTATTCAAGCTTTGAAGGAGGCAAATTCATGATCATTACATTAGCCAATGGCGTTAAAATGCCACAATTAGGGTTAGGTACATTTTTAGTCCCTGATGGAAATGTGGCTTATGAGACGGTTCTACATGCCCTTAAAGTGGGGTATCGCCACATCGATACTGCACAGATGTATCGAAATGAAGAATCGGTGGGTCAAGCGATCATTGATTCAAAAATTCCAAGAGATCAAATCTTTATTACAACCAAGCAGCGTGGTCATTCCACGGTGGAGAACATGCGAAAGAGCTTTGAGGAATCTTTAGCTAAATTAAAGACGGAT
>CAYLLL010000039.1:0-7390 GCA_964384655.1 uncultured Mariniplasma sp.
ACTTAAGAACAAAAAAATAACATGTAGATTGTCCTACATGTATATATTAGGAGAATAATTATGGATCCAGTACTTACTGTATTACTGATTGTTGGGTTAGTCGTCGTCATCGTTGTCGGTTGGGTTATTTCTACCATCAACAGTTTTAATCGTATGATTGTTAAAATTGATGAATCAGAATCAAGCATCGATATCGCGTTAACCAAGCGTTTTGATTTATTGTCAAAGATGTTTTCTGCAGCAAAAGGCTACATGAAGCATGAACAAGAAACATTGACAAAAGTTGTTCAAATGAGACAACCAAGCCATGGGGCTCCCATCACTGAAAAACAAGAATTTGCCAATGAACTTACACGTGGGTTGCAAGCGATTAATGTTGTGGTTGAACAATACCCAGACTTAAAAGCATCACAAAATATCCTCAAGCTTCAAGATGCATCCATTGAAGTTGAAGAAAACCTACAAGCTGCACGTCGTGTGTATAACTCGAATGTGTCGATCTATAACCAAAAAGTTGTTGTCTTCCCAAGCAGTGTCATTGCCAATTGGAGAAAGTTTGAAAAACGTGCGTTCTTTGAAGCAGAAGAACTCAAACGTCAAGACGTTAAATTTGATTTTTAATTTATCAATCATTAAAGGCTCGATTTGAGCCTTTTTTTTCGCTCTATAAAGACACGAATATAAATTATGTTAAAATCCCATAAAGGGTGAAATCGCTTGTAAAAGTAGCCTTATTATAGTAATATAATAAAGACGAAAAGGAAGTGTTTCTATGCTAAAAAAATGGTTTGATCCAGGAAAAAAGGAACTCAAAAGCGCAAAAAAGATTGCTGATCAAGTCTTTGCACTCGAATCAGAGATGGCTTTGCTTACCGATGAGCAGTTACAAGCAAAGACACCGATGTTTAAAGATAGACTTGCTCAAGGGGAAACCTTAGACAATTTAATGCCTGAAGCGTTTGCTTTAGTTAGAGAAGCGTCGCGTCGTGTCACGAAACTTTTCCCTTATTATGTTCAAGTCTTAGGCGCAGTCGCCATTTTTCATGGGAATATTGCCGAAATGAAAACCGGTGAAGGTAAAACCTTAACCGCGGTTATGCCAGCCTACTTATCTGCCTTAAATGGCCAAGGTGTTCATATTTGACGGTCAATGAATATTTAGCGAAACGTGAAGCTCAAGGTGAAATTGGGGATCTGTTCCGCTTTTTAGGCTTAACTGTAGGGCTCAATTTACGTGATCTCACCAGAGAACAGAAAAAGGAAGCCTATGCATGTGATATCCTTTATTCGACGAATGCTGAACTCGGTTTTGACTACTTAAGAGATCATATGGTCCTTTATGCAAAAGACATGGTTCAACAGCGTGGACTAAACTATGCCATCATCGATGAAGTTGACTCTATTTTGATCGATGAAGCGAGAACACCACTCATTATTTCCGGAGGAGCAAAGCATAACCTCAATCTATATCAAGCCGCAGACCGTTTTGCAAAGAACTTGCGTGATGAAGATTTTGAAATTGATATTGAATCGAAAACGATAGCTCTTACACCTGAAGGGATCCGTCGTGCAGAACAGATTTTTCAGATTGAAAATCTCTATGATCTAAAACATGTGACCCTCGTTCATCATATCAATAATGCACTCCGCGCAGTCCATATCATGGCTCGTGATAAAGAATACGTCGTGCAAGATGGTGAAGTATTGATCGTGGATCAGTTCACTGGACGTATTTTAAGGGGTCGTCAATTCTCTGAAGGACTCCATCAAGCTTTAGAGGCTAAAGAAGGCGTTCAAATCAAGAAAGAGACTGTGACAGTCGCGACCATCACGTACCAAAACTTCTTTAGAATGTATAAAAAACTTTCAGGGATGACCGGGACTGCAAAGACCGAAGAGGAAGAATTCCGTGATATTTACAACATGGATGTTGTCGAAGTACCGACCAATGCTCCTGTGATTAGAAAAGATGAACCCGATTTTTTATATGCAAATCTTGAAGATAAATTTAAGGCATTATGCGACGAAGTAGAAATGAGACATAACAATGGTCAACCGATATTGATTGGGACAATTGCTGTTGAAACCTCTGAAGATATTTCTCGCATGCTCAAAGCTAGACGTATTCCCCACGAAGTACTCAATGCGAAAAATCATGAACGTGAAGCTGAAATCGTCGCTAAAGCAGGACAACGTGGTTCTGTCACGATTGCTACCAATATGGCGGGTCGTGGAACGGACATCAAACTCGGCGAAGGTGTGGTTGCTTTAGGTGGTCTAGCAGTGATCGGTAGTGAACGTCATGAATCTCGTCGTATCGACAACCAGTTACGTGGACGTAGTGGTCGTCAAGGCGATCCAGGGTATTCTCGTTTCTATCTATCCGCTGAAGATGAACTGATGATGCGATTTGGTGGAGAAACCTTTAAGCGTCGAGTTGAAATGCTTGAGCGGATGAACACGACAGGAGAACCTTTAGCATCAAAAATCTTCTCACGTTTTGTCAGTTCAGCACAAAAACGTATTGAAGGTAATAACTTTGATACGCGTAAGAGCGTCTTAAAATACGATGATGTTTTACGTAAACAAAGAGAGATCATCTATAAAGAACGTCGTGATGTCTTACTCCTTGAATCCATCGAAGACCAAGTGAGAGTGACATTGCGCCAAAGTTTGATGAAAACATTACACCAATTCATTCATCCCCAAGGCAAGGGTCAGTTTTCGATCGATGATGATAATATTATCGCCACGTTCAATGGAAACATCTTTATGCCAGGAACACTTCAAAAAGAAACGATAGAGAAGATGGATGAAAAAGAACTTGAAGATTATATCATGCAACTTGCTGACCAAGAACTTGAACGTAAAAAAGCACAAGTTCCTCCTGAAATCTTCAATGAATTCTTGAAAGTTGTCATGCTCCGTGTGATCGATACATTCTGGATGAATCATATCGATGCTATGAGTGAACTCAGACAAGCCGTATCACTCCAAGCGTATGGTCAACAAAGTCCATTGACCGTTTATCAAGCGCAAGGGTTACAGATGTTCAATGAAATGGTTGATAGCATTGCAAGAGATGTCACACGTTATGTTTTACGTGCACAAATACAATACAATGTCGAACGTGAAGCCGTCGTCAAAAATACACAAACCAATGAAGGAAGAGATGACATCAAGCGTCCTAAGAAACCTAAAGTCATCCGTAATCGTTCTCAGCGTAATCTTCCTTGGCGATAAGGAGGTGTTTTCGTGGAAACCTATGAAGTCAATAAAACCATTCAACAATTTAAAGAACTGATCAGTGATTTAAGAAAAGCGATAGGCCCACAGAAACAAGAAAACACCTATCAAGCTTTAAATCAGAAGATGCAAACACCTGATTTTTGGAATAATACCAAAGAAGCGAAACGGGTGACCAAAGAAGCGACAGAAATCAGAGAAAAACTCGATACGTTTTATGCGCTTGAAAAAAAGCTCGATCAATTGATTGAATGGTATCAGATTTCTGAAGAGGGAAGCGAAGAATGGGTCATCCTCGAAGATGACTTAAATACGCTTCAAGATGAAATGAAAGTTTTTGAAGTGGAAACCATCTTAAATGGTCCATATGACCATAACAATGCGATCATCGAGCTTCATCCAGGAGCAGGTGGCACAGAATCTCAGGATTGGGCTGATATGCTCTATCGCATGTATAGCAGATATGCCCAGAAGAAACGGTTTAAAATTGAACTTATCGATTATCAGGCCGGTGAAGAAGCGGGAATCAAATCCGTGACAATACTGATCAAAGGCTCTTATGCTTATGGCTATTTAAAAGCTGAACGAGGTGTTCACCGTCTCGTACGTATTTCACCTTTTGATGCCAATGCACGTCGTCATACGTCTTTTGCTTCGGTGGACGTGATGCCAGAAATCGATGAAGATATCGATATTGACATCAAAGATGAGGATTTGAAAATTGATGTCTACCGTTCTGGTGGTGCAGGTGGACAAAGTGTCAACACAACCGATTCGGCAGTGAGAATAACGCATTTGCCCACTGGGATTGTGGTCACATGTCAAAATGAACGTTCACAACTCAAAAATAAAGAGCAAGCGATGCATGTCTTGAAAGCCAAGTTACTTCAAGAAGAAATTCGCAAACAAGAAGAAACGCTTAAAAGTATTAAGGGTGAACAAAAAGAGATCGGTTGGGGATCCCAAATACGTTCCTATGTTTTCCACCCTTATCAAATGGTCAAAGATCACAGAACCAATTACGAAGTCGGCAATGTCGAACTCGTGATGGATGGCGATCTTGATGGTTTGATCAACGCCTATTTAAAGGCAGGTGAACAGCATGAATAAAGCAAAAGTCTTAGAAATTTTAGAAATTTCAGCAGGCACAATTCTTTTGTCCGTTGGTTTCTATTTTTTCTTATTACCTTTAAGCCTCGTTATTGGAGGTGTGATGGGGGTTTCTGTCATTATTCAGGATATCATCCCAGTTTCCATCTTTATGTACATCGCTAATATTATCTTATTGATCATTGGTGGATTGGTTTTAGGAAAAGTGTTTTTCTTTAAAACGATTTACGCGACCTTACTCTCACCTTCTGTGATATGGATCTTAGAACATACCGTTCCTTCTGATTTTTTCACAAGACATCTTACGGAAAGTCCCTTACTTATCGGTGCAGCCTTTGGTGGGATCTTGGTGGGGATTGGTTTAGGGATTGTCGTTAGAAATAATGGGACAACCGGTGGTGTGGATGTCATTCAACGCATCATGAACAAATACCTACATATCCCTTTTTCAACCGCCATGTATTTGACTGATGGGATAGTGATTGGGATTGCGATGATCATCAATTTTCAACTTGGGCTCTATGCGGTAGGATCGATGATCATCAGTGGTCTTTTGGTCGACCGGTTTTCGATCGAAGGGCGTGCAGGGTATACCGTATTTATCGTCACCGATCATACGGATCTTTTACAACAAAACATTTACGAAAAACTTGATCGAGGGATTACCAAAGTTCGTGTCGTAGGTGGATATTCGAAACAAGAAAAAAATATGATTATTTGTACGGTCGATCGAAGCCAACTCTATACCTTTAAAAAGGTGATTAAAGACTCGGATCCTAAGGCGTTTACGTTTGTGACAAAAACGAAGGAAGCCCTAGGATTTGGATTTACAAGGGAGGGTGCGGAATGGTAATGTCAAGAAAACTAGGCATTCTCGTCTTCTTTGGGTTTATCCTGACGTTTTTTGCAGGGTATTATATCGAAAGTATTTTACCTACCGAACCCAAAACGAATACAGACACATTTCAATACATCATCAATGCTTTTGAAAACTACTATTATTATGACATTGATGATGAAGATGTTCATGAAGCATTTATCTCAACAATGGAAGCAACGGTCAACACGCTTGCTGAAAGAAACAATGATCCTTACACACGGTTAGTCGCAACCCCACTAGGCACAGAGTCTACGGATGATGAAAAATTTATTGGCGTTGGCATGGGCATCACTGCAGAGGAAGGAAAGCTAAGAATCGTGAGCGTCTATCCTCATGGTGCAGCTGCTGGATTACTTTATCCTAATGATGTCATTTTAGGATTTGTTGAGGATGATGTGTATCACTACTTTCAAGTCACTGATTCACAAGAAGCGATGTATGAAAAACTTTCTGGTGAGCTTGGAGAGACGAAACAGTTTATTATTTTAAATCCTGATGGCATCGAGTCCGTCATCCCGATCACATATCAAGAAATATTGACACCAACCGTCCTGCAGAAAGAAATCAATGATCCAAATATCGCCTATATCAAGATCAATCGCTTTGCTGGACCCTCTGAACTGAGTCAAGGGACAGCCGCTATTTTCCAAACGATCTTAAATGAACTAGAGAACACGAAGCTCACAGGAAGTCAAGCCACATTGATTTTGGATTTACGCGATAATCCAGGAGGAGCTTTAACTGCACTTCATAATCGTGGATCTCAAGGGATTTCTCCAGGGATCACTCAACAATTATTAGTCAGAAATCTCACCCAACCTTTGTTTTCCATGGTTCCAAAAAGTGGTGTGGTTGAATCTTTTTATGGGAATTTAAGCGAACCTAAACCATACGATATCAAGATACTCGTCAATGAGTTTTCTGCATCAGCAGCGGAAGTTTTAGCGGCTGCATTATCCGTAGAAGGTGGCTATACGTTATATGGCTTACCAACCTATGGTAAAGGAGTCTATCAAAATACACTGGTACTTCAAGATATCCGTGGTGTCCGCTATTCACTCGTTTATACCGAAGGTGAGTGGTTTTATGGTGATGGAACACAAAATGTTCATACTGATCCACTTGAAGTGACTTCGCTTGATAGCCAAGGTATAAAATCACTTAATCTTCCCATCTATCAGGGTGAAATGAGTGTGGATCGTGTCTATGAAGCCCTAGGAGATTATCAAGCATTTCTAAACTATTACTACCAATTAGAAGGTGCTGAAACGCTGCGTACCGATGGATATTTTGACGAAAAAACACGGGTTAGGGTTGCTCAATTTAATATGGAATTTGAAATAGATGGGGATCACATAAGTCTTGAAACTGCTCGAAAGGTGCATGATTTGTTTCAAATCTACGATCAAGACATCAGTTATGACAATGAGGTAAATGCCCTCATAGATCTGATTCGTTCGTTATAAATTATGAAAACGATCAAAGAACTCGAAAAAAAAGGGAAAAGCATGTGGGTTACCATCGATGATCATCCCTTTTCTGTCGAACCTGAAATGGTGATTAAGTACCATTTACGACAAGACCTTGAGATGGATGATCAGACTTATCAGACATTGATCAGTGAAAACCAATATCTTCAATGCCTACGTCTATCGTTTGTGAAATTGAAGAAAATGTTAACGATTGCTGAAATGAAAGGAATCCTGGCTAATACGACATTTCCCATAGGCATTCAAAAACAGGTGCTTCATTATTTGATTGAAAAGAAGTATTTAGATGATTATACGTTCTCAAAAATGTATCTCGAACAAAAGAAGTATAAAGAAGGTCCAGAGATGCTGCGATTTCATCTGCAACAAAAAGGTGTCTCTTTAGAGATCATTGAAAAGATAATGAATCATTATCGTGAAGATGAGATTCTTCAAGAAGTGATTGAAAAGAAGTTATGTGCACCCACAAAAAAACCTAAACGAGCTTATCTCATGCAGATCAAACAACAATTGATCGCCAAAGGATTTCATCGAGAGATGATCGAGTCAATCCTGATCCATTCAGATGGTTTACTCGAGAATAAGGATCAAACGATGATTCATACCTATGGACAAAAGATCATAAAACAGTATCAACAAAAATATTCAGGGTATGCGTTATATC
>CAYLLL010000040.1:0-7141 GCA_964384655.1 uncultured Mariniplasma sp.
TGAATCATCATAGGAGAGTGTGTATTTAAGATTCGATCCCGTTTCTAATACTTTAAGGAAATTATAGTCAGCACTGCGTGAATTATTCACATTAATGCTTTGGGTTGAATAATCAATGAGTCCCGATAAGACGAGTTGTAATAAAGGAACTTGATCATCAATGATGGAATAAAGGGTTGCTTCTGTGGGTAAATCTGTGATGACATCGGCATACGGAATGGCAAACCCTAAAGGATTTTCAAGCATGATGGTTTCATTCATTTGAGACAATACCATTTCTTGGATACGAAGTGCATCTTGACGGTAGATGACATCAGACTTCGTATAATGACCCGATAATACGGAACCCATATAACCTAAGGATAAGTAATTTCCCTCATAGTCCTTGGTAAAACGTTCATAGATTGCTTGATAATACAAAGGATTAATGACGAAATCATCCGCTGAATGCTGATACTGCGTTTCAGAATAAGGAAGTCTTGATGGATAGTGATACGTAAATGCTAACGATAATGATCCATCGATTCGACTTGCTGTATAACGATAGCGATCAAAAAGTCTTCCATACTCGCTCGCCGTTGATAAATCGATGTTGGCGTATAATGGAATGCCAAGTTCATCCAATGTTTGTTCAAACTTATTGAATCCTCGTTTACCACCAAGGATAGATTCGATATCCGCTTTGGTATGAATGTCTGAAGATAATCCACCATTCATCAATCCTAAGTAGTTCACGGATAATGAGGTTAAATTGCGATCGATCATCTCATTGACAATAGTTTGAGCTTGTTTAAAGGTCGTCATTGAGCGTGTTGTATAGTATGGGATACCCAAAATGAACTCTTTCTTATCGTAAGCACCTATAAAAGAGAGGTTGAGTATGGTTTGACTCGTTTGGTCTTTGTCAACCAATCCTTGGTCCATCAGGTGTGAACGATATGCATCAGCGATGCCCACGTAGGAATTCTCTGTTCCGGTAAGAAAATGATAATTCACTGAAAAATCTGTATTCACGATGGTCTTCGTCCAAAGGTTCACGCCATACTGATTAAAACCGGATCCCAACATGACGCGTTCGGTTTCACGCATATCAAAGGACGTAAATACCTTGTTATAGGAATCGATACGACCGCTGACATCGGCGTGGATGTTCGCCATCGCATCCCCTTGGGTGATGATGGCTGCAAACCCACCCTCTTCTTTGACCATGCCATAGAGGGGGATATTAATCTTTTGTTGTTCTTCTTCCATTTTGTAGGGTAATAGCGATAAATCTTGGCCATAAAGATGTTTACGATAAGGATTCTGATAAGATTTTCCATTATTAAAATCAATAATCGCTCCATTGCCATCAGGTAAGACGATATACCCTTCAGTTTCAACATCAGCAATTTCAGACACCGCTGTTCCAAATAAAGGATACAAAATAATATTCGCAATCTTCACATTTTCAGGTTCGACTATTGAATCTCTTAGAATCGTGGTTTTGATGCCGTCATCAGTTAATAAGACTTCCACAGCGACCTCAAAGGAGACTTTTTCGTAGAAATCGAAATAACCATAAAGGGCATTTTCTTCAATCGCACGTTCACGGGTATACTCTAACTTGCCATAAAAGATGTCATATAATCGGTTTTTAACGAGACGCGACATGCTTTCATAAGCTGTAATTTCATAGAGACCTGTTTCTTCATCGAATCCTTTATACGCAATGCTTTCTAGAATTGATCGATCTTCAAGTGTTTCCATAACCTCTATGGGGAGATATTTAGGGAAGAAAAGATAATCGATTTCTAAGTCTTCAATTCGGTATAGAACTTGAAAACCATTCGCGAGATACTTAATATCATAGGTTCTTGCTCCTGCATCATTCAAAACACTTGCGGGATGAGAAATCGAAAGTTTGTAGTTATTGATCGTCGTGGATGCACCCGCTTTATCAAAATAGGTGATTTCAAGCGTTGATTTTTGTTTTTCAATCGCAGTGACAGTAATCGTTTTTCCAGGGGTTGTTTCCCAGGGATCACGATCGACTGGATTAGAACGCCAAATCATCCCACTACGCTTATCAAGCACGTGAAAATATGAGGTTGTCTCATCGATAAAGAGCGTGAACTGATCATTTTCAGCAACAAGACGATCGGTATTCGATAGGATTTCGGCATCCATGAATCCTGTCTTTTCAAAGGTGGCGACTTGAGACTCTGGCAATTCAGATGGACGCATATTGAAAAGGAAGATATAACCTAGAATGACGACACCTAAAATGGCGAGGATGATGATTTTTTTCATAGGCATCCTCCTAATAACGCAAATTCAGCTCTTCATAGATCGATGCTATGAACGAGATGAACTGCTGAATAAGATCAAAGAATAACAACCCTAAAAACATCATGACACTCATGGATAAAACTGTAGCAATAAACGCTAAGATGGTTTTTCCTAAGCCATACTGATGGATATTTAAAATACCGATGAAAAGCATCCATCCCGTCAGGGCATACGCGATGCCCATGAGCAGTTGATAAAATGCCATTTCTTCTAAGGTTAAAAAGTTGGATAAAATGACTGCAGGGTATCCAAGGATAATGAGAGGGAAAAGTGCATACCCTGTGACCATAAGAATCTCTACGTATTTTCCTTTTCCTTCCATTAACGTCGTAACCGACCAGTTACCTACCGTAAAGAGGAAAATGAGAAGGGCGACCGAGAAAATCTCTTGAAGTGAATTGAGTTCAAGAGGGTTATTAGGATTAATCAATACACCTTCATATTGAAATTGGAAAATTCTAAAGAAGGCAAACAAAAGAATAAAGACGATAGCGACTGAAAGTTTACCCTTCTTGTATCGCTTGAATTCTTCATATCCATCAAACGGATGGAATAACAACATCTTAGGAAACTTGAAATAATCCGTCCAAAATTGTTTCATTTTAGTCTTCATACAAGATCGAGCCTCCCTTCCGATAGGTCTTTCTTACCTTGAGTCCAATCCATGTACCGCCTAAAAGAACCGCAACTAAGACGATATAGCCAAAATTATCTTTGATCATCTGATTGCGATATTCTTTAAACGCTTTTGAGAAGTAATATTGATCATGTCCAAGATTAAAGTAATCCATCGCTTCTCTATAACGACCTTCGCGAAGTAAATACTTACCAATCCCGTTATAAGCAATTTCATAATTGGTATTGAGTTTAAGGACGTCTTCCCAAATGACAGCTGCTTGATCGAATTCACCGCGGACATGATAACCCACAGCTTCATTCACTGCGCGACCAAAATCGGTCAGTCTGTAGACAATAATTGTCCGTGATTTTCTATCTAAGACCAGTAAATCGTCTCCAAGATATCCAATAGCAACCCCTTCAGTAAACTTATCGGATTGTGATCCTTCATCTCCATTGATATAAAGCAAGTTGCCCTCACTATCATAGGTAAACAGTCTTGAGCGCTTCTGGTCTAAAACGGTGTAAATTCCATCCTCAGTTGCCGCAATATCTACCAAGAGCGAAGGTCCTGAAACGACATAGTTATTCATTCCATCGATATAATGGATGTCACCCATTGGAGGATGATAACCATTCTTTTTAATGACATCTACCCCTTTTGGATTGATGAGCTGAATGGTATTTTCCGCATTATTATCTGATGGTTTTGATGTCGCATAAATAAAGCTGCGTTCGTTGATTTGCACAGAGGTGTATTCAGTCGGTAAATAGAGTTGTAGTTGTGCGAGTTGTGCCTCTGTCATGAGCGAACGTCTAAAGATTTCAATCGGTGTGAGCGACACAGGGTTGACACCTGTAAAACGATTGAATGATCCATCACTGTTAACTTCTATGATGCCTTCATACACGTTTTTAGCCACCACATACATACGCTCAGTGCTATCGACGGTAATATTTTTAGGTTCAAATGCGAGTTCATCAAACGTTGGATCATCCATGCCCTCAAAGACATCGATGACTTCGAATTGATGGTTTAACTTAATGATGCGATAATTGCCTGTATCGCTGATGTAAATGCCTGAATCTTTGACATCTAGACCCAAGGCACCCTTAAGCGTTAAGTCACTAAAGTCCGTGATTCCTTCACCTGTTAACTGATCGATATAATCGGCTGATAACGGAAATGTCACATACTCTCCTTGGAGTTCGAACGATGGATTGATTGTGATGATTTTATTTTCAACCGAATCAATTAAATAGATCATGTCATTATAAATGACAAAGTCTTCAGGTGACATGAGCGTTGTCCCCAGTGTTTGCGCATTAAAATAGGCAGCATAGGTCATCCCGGGTGCTGAGTGGACCACATCGCCATAATATGAGTAATTATAACGAAGGGAAACAAGTTGAATTGGAAGGGTGAAGATGAGTGTAAAAATGGCTACGAGTTTCGTCATATCATCACCTCTTACTTCATACCAGAATGACTGAATGTTTCCACGATTCTTGATTGCGAAATGACAAAGAAGGTGACTGGAACAATCATCATGATAAAGGATACAGCGGCAATCGTTCCCGCACGTTCAATGGATCCCTGAGCGATTTGTCTTAATGCATAGGAGACAGGTTTTAATTCTTCACTAAAGATGAAGGATCCTCCGTCTGTTGTCCATAAACGTTGGAACAATAAGATGACAAGGGTCAACCATGCAGGTTTAACCAACGGCATCACGATTTGGAAGAATATTCGATATTCACTTGCTCCATCAATCTTCGCCGATTCGATGAGTTCATCAGGAATTTGTTGCATAAACTGTTTCATCAAATAGAGTCCTAACGATGATGCAATGGCTGGTAAGATAATCGCGAGTGGTGTATCAATTAATCCAATTTGTGAAATGATAATGTAGTTTGGAGTCGCGGTAACTTGAGGTGCAAACATCAAGGAATAGACGACCAATGTAAAGATAAGATTGCGTCCTGGGAACTTGTACTTCGCGAGTGGATACGCACACATCGATGCGATTAATACATGCCCGATCGTTCCTGATAACGTAATCAAAATCGTATTAAAGAAATAACGGGAAAAGGGAATCCAGGAGTTTCCAATCAGTTCGGATAGATCCCTAAAATTATCAAACGTTAAATTTCTTGGGAATAATCTTGGTGGGAATAAAAAGAGTTCATCGAGCGACTTAAATGCGTTGGATACCGTCATGACCAAAGGATAGGCGGAGAATGTACCAAAGATTAACAGAAGCGCGAATAAAGCGATATCTCCCGCTTTTGAACGGTTGAGTTTACGTCTTTTTCTAAAGTTTAAGGCCGATTTTAACTTCATCTCTAAAGTCATCTTACTCACCGACCTTTCTCAAGATGCTTCTAACCAATAGGTTCGCAGACATCATAATTAAGAACAAGAGTGTCGCAATCGCAGAAGCATACCCTAATTCAAAACGTGTGGAACCATAATCGATCAGATGGGTGACAATCGTGTGTCCTGCATACTGCACCGATGGGAATCCCACAAGCTGCATCGACACTTCGGCGATGGCTAATGAGGTAGTAATCTGCATCACCGCACCAAAAAGGAGTTGAGGTTTCATCGATGGAAGGGTAATATACCATAATTCTTGCCAACGATTCTTGACTCCATCAATCGCTCCTGCTTCAAAAAGTGTTTTATCAACACTCTGCAAGCCAGCGATAAACGCGAGGAATGACACACCGAGTGAAAGCCATAATTGAACAATGATGATGACTGTCATGATGTAGTCTGTATCTTTAAGCCATAAGATGGGATTATCAATAATTCCAAAATTGATTAAAAATGCATTGAGATACCCGTGGATATCCCCAGAGAAAATGATGAGCCACATCAAGAATGCATTCCCCGAAATCGAAGGTGCATAGAAAATTAGTGTCATAAAGGCTCTTAGTTTAGGGGGGAGTTCATTGATCAGCCAGGCGAAGACAAAGGCGAGCAAATAACTCACGGGTCCTGTCACCACAGCCAAAATAAGCGTATTCTTCAAGGCGATGATAAAGACGTCATCATCAAGCAATAATTTGATATAGTTATCTAGCCCAATAAAACGAGGTGCTTGAAGTAGATCGTAGGATGTAAAACTAATACCTAAAGACATAAAGACGGGAATCACGGTAAACGTCATGAAAAGAATGACGTAAGGAGCCATTAAGATGTAACTATGTTTATGTTTTTTGATCTCCCGCCAAACGAGTTCACGTTTGGTCTTTTTGGAAATCACAGGTTGAGTTAATTCATGTGTCATGTGATCCTCCTAGTCAAGCCCAAACTCGCGGCGTTTTTTCAAGAGTTCAGCATTAATAATCTGAACATAATCGTAGATGGTTTCTCTTGGATTAGATGCTTCTTCATAGACTAAACGGAACGCATTGTCTAAATGACGTCCAGTCATATAGCCACCTGGTACTTCAGGAATTCCCTTCACCCATTGCCATTGTTCATAAAGTTTTTGATATTCAACGACTTTCCATGGTAGCTGTCCAAGTGCTTCAACGTTCGCGGTAGGATAACGTGCTGCTGCACCTAAAATTCCTTCCATTTCGCGTCCATATTGGACTTGAATCTCTGTGCTTGTCCACCATTTAAGATATTCCCAAGCATCATCTTTTTTATCCGATTGATTCAAGATCATTATGCCTGTACCCGTGGATACCGTTTCACGACGAATCTGTGTGATGCCAAACTCATCTTCGTATTCAGTGCCAGGCACTGAGATAAAGTTCCACTTACCTCTGATTTCTGGAGCGAACACTGAAAGTGTATTGTAAGTGTTGTAATACGTGATCCCAATAGGCATTTGTCCACTTCTAAAGCGGTTGACAAAGTTAGCTTCTACAGGGAATGAATAATCGGTATAAAATTGGGTCCAGCGTTCAAAGACCATAGGTCCTAAGCCTTCATTAAATCCACTTTCTCGACCCCCATCGAGATAAAAATCACCATCATTTTGATAAAACATCGTGGAGAAGATGGGGTTTGGTGGTAATTCAATGACACTTCCTTGGGTCTGAGGAACGGGTAAATAGAATTCAAGATTATGCTTCTGTAAATCAGGAATGAGGGAAATCACATCATCCCAAGTATCGGGAGGGGTTAATCCTAGATCTTCAAAGATGTCAGTACGATAGAAAAGCATGAGGA
>CAYLLL010000041.1:0-7015 GCA_964384655.1 uncultured Mariniplasma sp.
TGCCTAATTGATGGAAATCAACATCTTCATACGATTTTAGGCAGACCTTGGCGTGAGGATGCAAAACTCCATTTCATTGATTGTCAACTTAAACTTCACGAAGAGCATCATTATGATGATTGGGGAAAGAGCAACTTTCATTTTGTTGAAGAACCATTTGTTTCCGCTCCTCTTGTCAAACCATTACTTAAGGAGGAGATGGAGCAATTGAAAAATTATCTTGCTCTTCACTTCAACTGCTCCATGAAATGACTAGTAGCCAAAATAGTTCTTGGCATTGTAATAGCAGATATCTTGAACCATCTGGCCAAGAAGTGCTTCATCATAAGGGAATAAGCCTTGTTCAACTTCATCACCGATAATATGGCACACAAGCCGTCTAAAGTATTCATGACGTGGATAAGATAGATAAGATCTTGAATCGGTTAACATCCCTACGAATCGAGATAATAAACCATTATTGGCAAGAGCTTTCATCTGTTTAGTCATGCCATCAATCGTATCTAAAAACCACCATGCAGAACCAAATTGTATTTTCCCTGGAATTCCTCCGCCTTGAAATGCACCCATGATGGTGATAGCGACTTCAAAATCACGAGGATTTAAGGTGTAAAGGATTGTTTTGGGAAGTTCGTTCTGTTTATCGAGTTCATTCAGAATTTGAGCTAATGGCTGAGCGATGAATTGATCGTTGATCGCATCAAATCCTGTATCAGGACCTAAATGTTCAAGACGTCTTGTCGATACATTTCGGAGTGCACCGATATGATACTGTTGAACCCATTGACGTTTGTGGTACTCTTTACCAAAGAAAACTAGGAGATGTCCTCGATATTGTGCGACTTCTTTTTTCGTTAACACAAGTCCTTGACGTCTTTTTTGATAAATAAGATCGACTTCATCGTCTGTTGCGGGTTCATAAACGAGCACATCAAGTCCATGGTCTGATAAGCGAGAGCCATGGAGATGAAAGAAATCAAGACGTTCGATTAGCGCACGTTTCAATTCGCTTAGTGTTGTTAATCGATAACCAACCACCACTTCTAATGTGTTCACCCAATCATTAAACCATGATAAGTCAATATTAACGACTTTATCAGGACGAAACGCAGGTTTTACAAGGGTCTTAAATGATGCATCTTGAGATAGTCTCTCATGCCATTCAAGAGAATCCGTGGGATCATCGGTTGTACAGATGAGTTCAACGTTGCTCATCTCGATGAGTTTTCTTACGGGAAGATCTTTCAAAGCATCACTTGTTTCTTGATAAATACCTTCAGCCGTTTTTGGACTAAGCAAAGTATCGATATCAAAATAGCGTTTTAACTCAAGATGTGTCCAATGATAAAGGGGGTTTCCGAGTAAATGGGGAATCACTTCAGCCCATTTCTTGAATTTCTCTTGATCAGGTTCTGTGCCGGTAATGTAATCTTCAGTGATGCCATGAGCACGCATCAATCGCCATTTGTAATGATCACCTGAAAGCCAAGCATCAGATATATTGTTAAACGATTTATTTTGATAGATTTCTTTTGGGTCTAAATGACAGTGATAATCAATAATAGGAAGGTCTTTTGCATAGCGATGATATAGTGTTTTTGCAATCTCATTTTGCAATAAAAAATCATCATGAATAAACGATTTCATGAGGTTCTCCTTTCGAGTGTCTATTATTTCGGACACCGTCTATCACTAATTTAATTCTATCATGTTTTTTTTACCTTGTCAATACGAAAATAAGAGCGCTTACATAAGAATACTTATGTAGTGAAGTAAAAAGAGACATTTCCTCATTTATTATGATGGAACATCTCTTTTTTTGGAATTTATTATATCAATTTTTTATCTATTGTTTTGGGTGTTTGTCTCTTTAATGAGCAAAAAAGGGACCATCATCGATGATCCCAAACAGGTTAGTGACGTCTTTTCTTTATGATTCCAACTACACTTGACGAAACCACTAAGACACCAATGATGACGATAGCAACGATGGCTGACGTTCCTAGTCCTTCATCTTCACTATATCCTTTATTGGCTAAAATTTCTTGCCACGCAGTATCCATTGCTGTTTTTAATTCTTCATTATAGCGATAAACTTCATCATTCATGTTGATGCGCACATCATAACTTGATGCATAATCTTCAAAACTTCCACCAGGTGCAAGCACATCTTCAAAGACATCTCTACGCGGTGTTGAATACCCAACATACTCTGTATTTTGAAGCGCATGCTCATAGATCATCATGAAATTAATAAATTGGTATGCAAGGTCTTCATTGGCACCCTCTGGGATGACAAAGCCATCCATCCAGACGTTGGTTCCTTCATCAGGAACGAAGAAATCGAGGTTCTCATTTTCACTCATTAGGTAATTTGCATCGCCTGAGTAACTCACGACGACATCGTAACGTGCAGGATCGAGCATCGCATCAAAGATTTCATCGGTAATGACGGACACTTCAGCAGTTAGTCCAGCATTTAACCATGCGACTGCTGCATTAAATTCAGCAGTTGATGGATCATTAATCGTCAGTGCTCATGTTGCCTTGAGAGCAGGCATAAAAGCATCTCTTGCACTATTATAAAATGCGATTTCATAGGCATCATTATGCAGTAAATCCCAACCGACTAAGTCTGTTTCAGCAACTGCTGTTGCATCATAAAGGATACCGACATTACCCCAAAAATAAGGGACTGAATACTCGAGCAAATCGAAACCATTGGTCGTATTCTTTACGGTATCAAGAATCGTGCTCAACCCAGTGGCTAAATCAGTATCCGGGTCGAGTTCAGTTACTTTACTCCAATCGATGGGAACGATAAGTTCTTCTATCGCAAGTTGTTCAATCGCATAATCCGATGGGATCACTAAATCGTACTGATTACCCCCTTTGATTTGGGTAATCGCGACTTCATTGGAATCAAAGGCAATTTGCTTCACCGTAATTCCGGTTTCTTCTTCAAAGACAGCAACCAAGCTGTCATCGATGTATTCACCCCAGTTATAAAGACGGAGTGTCGGCCCTGACTCACAGGACACTAAGAGTGTGGTCATGGTCAACATGACGAGTAAAATAAAGATTTTTTTCATTCGAGTTCCTCCACTTTTTTTCCAGATTTTATGTAGTCATAGGTGATTTTACCACCGATGATGACTAAGATAATGGTTGATAAAGCATTAATGATCGGTTTAGGTGATAGACGATTTGTGTAGAGATAAATCGAGATATTTTTATCACCTGAAGATCCCGCGACGAAGTAACTGATGATAAAATCATCAAAACTCATCGTAAACGCGATAGCTGCTCCAGCAAAAATAGCGACTTTGATCTGAGGTAAGATCACTTTAATCAGTGCCTTGAAGGGTGATGCCCCTAAATCATAGGCAGCATCGGCGATATTTGGGTCAAGACTTTTTACCTTGGGATAAACCGTGATCAATACGTAAGGGGTCGAAAAGGCAATGTGAGCTAAAAGCATGGTATTGTAGGAAGGTGCAATTTGCATCGCCCCAAATAGGACAAGTAACGATACGGCAGTGATAATCTCAGGACTAACAATGGGGATATTATTCACTGTCATGGTTAGATCACGAATCACTTTTTTTGTTTGTGTTAACGCAATCGCTGCAAGCGTACCTAAGATCGTCGATACAAACGTAGAAACCAGAGCAATCCATAAGGTCATCAAGACGATTGATTCTCTCGGATCTTTCCAGTTGAAGAGTTCACGATCGGTAAAAAGTTCAATATAGCGATCAAAGGTAAATCCACTCCAACGGGTCAGCGAATTTGCTTCATTAAAACTGAAGACTGCAATCGATATAATTGGTGCGTAAATGAACAAGAAAACCAAGATAAGAAATAAAATTTGTGTAGGGTTAATAGACTTCTTTTTCATTGCTATTGACCCCCTTATACTTATCAAGTTTTTTTATGTAATAAACAATTCCCAAAATGACGATGGATAAGACGATCGCCACAGCACTTGCATAACTGATTCGTCCATTATTGATAATACTCTTTTCAATGAGTGTACCAATCATGTAAATATTTTGTGAGGGAGCTAAGTATTGCGGGATAATGATGGTTGTTGCTGATGGCAGAAACACCATTAATATGCCAGATAGCACCCCTGATAGTGATAAAGGAATGATCACTTTAGTGAGTGTTTTTGTCTTATTAGCTCCAAGGTCAGCAGCCGATTCAATCAAATTATGATCGATTTTTGACAACACCGCATAAATAGGTAAAACCATAAATGGAAGATAGATATAGACTAATCCAAGAACGACTCCTGGAAAACTATCGATCAAAAATGGGAATAACATTCTTATGATCTGTTCTAATGCACGAACTCTTAACAGCATGTTGATCCACATCGGTGCATTGATCAAAAGGAGTAATGTGATCTGAGTTCTAAACTTGAGTTGTGTCAGTAAATAAGCAAGAGGGTAACCAATGATCAATGTGACGACAGTGGTTGCTGCTGCAATCCATAGGGATGATGTCATTGCTCTGACAAATGCAGAAGCTCTTAGAAAATCAAGATAGTGATCCAAAGTAAAACTAATAGGATAAATCCCTGATTGATTATCATATTGAAAAGATGAGACAACGAGTAAGAAGATAGGAATCACGACTAAGATGATTAATACGATATAGTACGGAATCCCTAAGTAGTATTCTAACTTCTTCTTGGGTCTACCATGACCACGTAATTCCTGGGTTACCATTGTTCCATCACATGTAGATCTTCAGGACCAAACTTTAAGTCTACTTCACTACCTTCTTTTGCATAATCCGTCGTATGAATGGTATAGTTACGATAGGTTGTCTTGACATCAATTTCATAATGAACACCTTTGAACACGATGGATTCAACAACGCCTGAAAGAACACCTTTCCCTTTGGGAAGTATATCGATATCTTCAGGACGAATGACGACATCAACGGCTTCACGTTTAGCAAATCCTTTGTCGACACACGTATACGTTTGATCATCAAATTGAACTAAATAATCATCAATCATAATCCCTGGAATAATGTTCGATTCACCAATGAAATTGGCTACAAATTTATTAGCAGGTTCATTATAAATATCTTCAGGTGTCCCAATTTGAAGAATTTCACCATGATTCATGACGACGATTTTATCACTCATGGTGAGTGCTTCTTCTTGATCGTGTGTTACAAAAATAAATGTGATTCCTGAGTTTCTTTGAATCTCTTTTAACTCATATTGCATTTCCTGTCTAAGCTTTAAATCAAGGGCTGCTAAAGGTTCATCTAGCAATAAAACTTTAGGTTCATTGATTAGCGCTCTGGCAATGGCAACTCGCTGTTGTTGACCCCCAGATAACTTGTGAACAGCACGCTTTTCATAGCCTTCAAGACCTACCATTTTTAGATATTTATATACTTTTTCAGCAATCTCTTTTTCCTTCGTTTTCTTCGTCACAAAGCCATTTTTGAGTTCATCGACTTCATTTTTAATCGCTTGTTTTCTTTGATCATCTTGGCTTTGTTGGTATTCCTTTTCAAGCGATTGAACGAGCTTCTTTTTCTCTGCATTTGGATCGCGTAGAACCTTGATTTCAGCACGTAAATCCTTCTTTAATTGTGATATTTCAGCCTTATCCTTCGTGGCTTTAATTTTACTTTGATAGGCTTCAGTAATGTCTCTAATCTCTCCAAGTGTGGCTAAAGAATCATTTTTAACCCGAAGACCGAAGGCAACATTTTCAAACACATCGAGATGTGGAAATAACGCATAACGTTGAAACACAGTATTCGTTGGACGCTTGTGTGCAGGGGTGTCAAGAATGCTTTTTCCATCAAAAAGTACTTCTCCTTGCGAAGGATCAATGAAGCCACCGATAATACGGAGTGTGGTTGTTTTACCACATCCTGAAGGACCTAAAAGTGTGACAAACTCATTTTGTTCTATCGTTAAGTCAATCCCTCTAAGGACGACTTGTCCATTAAATTCTTTCGTCACATCTTTTAATTCGATTAGAGCTGCCATGTTGTCCTCCTCGTTTACTTTGTGTAAACGGATCGCTGTTCGATCTTCACTGAGTTTAATGATTGTAAACATTTAGTTAAATGATAATAAACCATAACACATATATTATAGTGAATTATTAGGATATGTCAACCGTAACACGATGCATTATGTCATTTTTTTTGCATCGCAGCATCTTTTGATAAAAAGATGTCAAGCTATGATATACTTAAATTAGTTCAAAATATAAAGGATGATGTTGATGTTTTCTGAAGCAATTCAAAAGCAGTTTACCAAGAAATATTTAGTGCAAGGTGCGATTTTTTTTGCTTTTTTCTCGATGATTTATTTCATCGTTGATTCCCTTAATATGTCTTATGTTGAGATGCAAGTAACCTATGGATTATTCTTGGTCATCTTTAACATTATACTTAACGTGGTGATGTCATTTCTCTCAGCATTATTGATGAATCTTTCGACTGCGATGGTGGAACTTAAAGGTAAGGAAGGAAAAGCATCGAGTTTTGGTTTTGTTTCAGTCCTCTTTGGGATATTAACTTACGGGTGTACCTCTTGTGTGATTGCCTTCTTCTCAGCCATCGGGATTGCATTTTCAGTGATGGCACTTCCGCTTGCAGGTCTTCCCTATAAACTGGTTTCATTCGTTTTAATTCTCATTGGTCTCATTTGGATGCGTCATGAGATCAATCATGCTTCATGTAAAATCCCCCACAATTCTTGACATGACACTTCTCTCAGAGTAATTTAAAGGTGTAGGTGTGAGAGAGGGTGAGAGCGTTGGAAAAGAGAACTTTTGTCAATCCTGAACAGTTCAGGGAAGAAATGCGCCGCATGAAAGAACGAGATTTCATGTTTGAACGGCGTCGTCATGAGCATTTTGAAAATGAGGTAAAGCTATTTACTGATCGTGATCAAATGGTTGAATATGTCAATCAATTGACCCATATTGAGAATGTCGATATCTATAAGATTCAAGAAAACCTTTAT
>CAYLLL010000042.1:0-6708 GCA_964384655.1 uncultured Mariniplasma sp.
CACTTTCGATGTGACCGGAGAACCTATTGAAGATATGATTATCCTGCAACAGGTTTTAATGAATGTTAATGAACATCTTTCAGATATTCCTTATGACATCGAAGGTAGACAGATTCACTTTTATTCCCCTGAAGGATCCATGATGGCTCATCGCTATCCTGAACTGAAATACCGCTATCAGTTCAATCACGATTTTGATTTAATCAGTGAAGAAGAAGCGTTTGGAACGCATTCTCATCAAGGCTTGTTACTTATTCATCTCCAACCGAAAGCGTCAGTTCAGTTATGGATTCAAGCAACCTATGAACTTTCGTTTGAACCACTTGAAGCATTAACTTATGATCAAGCCAATCGTTTAGGAACAGATCGAATTTTAGGATTCACTCACCAACTCTCGTTATCACACCCCACGCACCAAGATGAACTCAATTTGCTCATGCATACGATCTTTTGGTATACGCATAATGCGCTCATTCACTACGCTTCACCTCATGGTTTAGAACAGTATAATGGCGCTGCATGGGGAACAAGAGATGTATGTCAAGGACCTTTTGAGTTTTTCATGGCTAACCAACACGTTGACATTGCACGAGAAATCTTAGTTAAAATCTATGGTAGACAGTTTATTGAAAATGGTGATTTTCCTCAGTGGTTTATGTTTGATCGATATTATCAAATTCAAGCCCATGAAGCCCATGGAGATATCATCATTTGGCCGCTTAGAGCACTCGCGTATTATCTTAAAGCGACGGAAGACATCAATATCTTAGATGAATTTGTGACCTACATGTCGATTAAAAAGAATGATTTTGTGGATAAGGCATCGATCTTTGATCATGTGAAAAAACAGATTCAAGCGATGGAAGAATCCTTTATTCCAGGGACGTATTTACCTTGCTATGGCGGTGGAGACTGGGATGACACATTACAACCCGCGAATCATGATTTGACAAAGAAGATGGTTTCAGGGTGGACAGTAGCACTTCTTTACGATACCTTGAAGACGTTTAGTGAAGAGATCATTAAATATGATGGTGACTTTGCAAAAGAGTTAATGGTTTTAGCTCAAAAAATTAAGGCTGATTATCAGAAACATATGGTTGTAGATGGAATCCCAGCAGGATTTGTCGTCTTTGATGAAGAAAAGACCTATCTCTTACATCCAAGAGATCATAAGACAGGTTTAAAATATCGTCTGCTCCCTCTTACACGATCGATGATTGCTGAATTTGTTCAACCTAAAGATATTAAGCCTTATTTAGATGTGATCAACAAGCATTTAAAGCATCCCGATGGTGTACGCTTAATGGATACGACTGTGGAATATAAAGGCGGGATGAAAACCTATTTTACTCGTGCTGAGACAGCAGCCAATTTTGGACGAGAAATTGGTCTTCAATACGTCCATGCGCATATTCGATACATCGAAGCTTTAGCCAAAATAGGGCATGCAGAAGAAGCATATGACGCTTTATTAACCATCAACCCCATCTTATTATCTGAACGTGTAAAAAATGCGTATTATCGCCAATCCAATATGTATTTTTCAAGTTCTGATGCGTGGTTTAAAGATCGTTATCAGGCAAGAAGAGAATTTGATCGCGTCAAAAAAGGAGATATCCCTGTCAAAGGAGGATGGCGTTTATATTCCAGTGGACCTGGGATTTATTTGGCTCAACTTATCTCCAATCTTTTAGGATTACAATCCTATCATGGTCACTTGTTGTTAGATCCCGTACTACCCAAACATTTAAACGGTTTAACGGTCACCTTTCATAAAAACGATCGAATATACAAGATTTCTTATCAACAAGGTCGTGACCAGATTCTCCTTAATGGCAACCATGCACCTTATCAATCAAGATTTAATTTATACAAACAACCTTCTGTATTAATCGATCGTCATGATCTCGATGAAAAGAAAGAAATTAATCTGACCTTTATCAGACAATAAAGCGATACACATCGCTTTTTTGCTTAATGCAGTCCTATCTGGATATGATATAATATCATCGAGGTAAAACCATGAATAATTTATATATGATGTTTTATGAACATCAGACAAGAAAACTGAATAAAGATTATATCACCGATGTGCATTTAGAGGAATATCCTTATGTGACATTTGAAGATCCTTTCTATATTTTGAAACACGATATTCTGATTGGACGTATCGATCACAAAAAGACCTTTGGTTTTTTACGACAGGAAAATGGGGATATCTATCTTGAACAAAGAGATATGATGGATGCCATGCATGATGACATCGTTTTGGTCAAAGAAGGGGTAGAACCCCATGTGATTTTGATCGTCAAACGTGCGCTTTCCGTGTTAGTCGGTACCGTTAAAAAAGGGAAGAACAGTTTATACTGTCAAGCAGATACCTATCTAGACCGTCGATTAGAGGTTGATCTTGATCAGGACTTGGTTCCTGGTCACGTGGTCATGCTTGAAGTTGAATCGATTGAACGATTCGTGATCAATGCAAAAGTGACGAAGATTATTGGTCACATCAATGATCCAGATATCAATACCTTAAAGATTGTGGCGAGCTATGATTGGCCACAAACATTCTCTCCAAAAGTGATGGATTCGATTCATCAAATCCATATTGATTTGGACCAAGAAAGAAAAGAAAGACTTGATCTGACCCAAGACTTAATCATTACGATCGATGGAAAAGATGCGAAAGACTTAGATGATGCCATCAGTATGACGATGAAAGATGGAATCTATCATCTAGGTGTCCATATTGCCGATGTGTCTCACTATGTTTTAGAAGATTCACCATTAGATGAAGAAGCATTCAAACGTTCAACATCTTCGTATTTAGCAGATCGTGTCATTCCAATGTTACCTCATAAGCTTTCCAATGATTGGTGTTCACTGAATCCAAATGAAGAAAAACTGACGCTCTCGTGTATGATGGAGATTGATTCAGATGGAAAAGTTTTACGCTATGATATTCAGAAATCGATCATCATCAGTAAGCGCCGAATGACGTATGATGAGGTCAATCAATTTCTTCTTGAGGGAAAAACACTTCATGATCCAGCGATTGAAACGATGCTCATCCACATGAATGAGCTCTCTCAAAAACTGAAAGTTATCCGCAAAAAACGTGGTGAAATTGAATTTGAGTCCTCAGAATTAGGCTTTGTTGTCGATGAAAAAGGGCGTGTTTTAGATGTCTACGAACGACATACCAATGAGGGGGAAGAGTTGATTGAATCCTTTATGCTCATCGCAAATGAAACCGTAGCCTTCCACATGTTTCATGCTAATTTACCCTCAATATATCGTATTCACGAAGATCCCGATCATGTGAAACTCAAGCTCGCATTACAGACCGTAAGCAAGTTAGGAATCCCTGTCAATTATAAACAGCTCGGAAATCCTAAACCCTTACAGATCATTACTGAACACACGCGCAATACCCATGTTGAGTATGTGGTGCATATGATTCTATTGCGTGCGATGCAAAAAGCGAAATACTCAGAAATCTTAGCCCCACATTATGGCTTAGGTGCGCGTTATTATTCGCATTTTACTTCACCGATCAGACGATATCCTGATCTCATATTGCATCGTTTAATCCACCGATTTGTTCTTAATGAATCTCTAAATTATAAGAACGATCTTTATCATTTTGAATCGATCATGCCAGATGTCGCTAAACATACATCTGACCAAGAAAGAAAAGCGGTTCAAATGGAACGTGATGTAGCCAAACTTAAGAGTTGTGAGTACATGCAAGACAAAGTAGGACATATCTTTAAAGCGACGATTACACAGATGATGCCGTCAGGCATGTTTGTTAAATTAAGTAGTGGTATTGAGGGATTTATCCCACTTCGCGTCTTAGATGATTATTACATGTATGATGAAGCATTGCTCACATTTATTGGTAATCGCGGCAAGCGATATCGTATAGGCGATAATGTGAAAGTCGAATTGTTATCTGTCGATATCAACGATAAGAAAATGGATTTTGGTATCGTCGATAAAAAGAAACCCAAGAAGGATTATACCCATGAAAATTATTACTCAAAACAAAAAGGCAAGGCATGATTACTTCATTGAAGATGCTTATGAAGCAGGAATTCAACTCCTTGGAAGCGAAATTAAATCGATACGTTTAGGAAAAGCAAGCATCAATGATGCCTTTGTGACGATTAAGCATGGTGAAGCATACATACATAATATGCACATCGCGATTTATGAGTTTTCCAATCGTTTTAATCATGAGGAAACACGAACACGAAAATTACTCCTCCATAAAAACGAAATCCTTAAATTGTTTGCGAAAACACGCGAACAAGGATTTACACTGATTCCCTTAAAAGTTTACTTAAAAGATGGACTGTGCAAAATAGAGATTGCCCTTGCTAAGGGTAAGAAATCATATGACAAGCGCGACGACTTAAAAGAAAGAGATGCCAACGATCGTTTGAAAAAAATCATGCGAAGAAGGTGAACTCATGGTTCCAAAAATCGGTTTAGCTTTAGGTGGTGGAGGATCGAGAGGATCCTATCAAATCGGTGTTCTTAAAGCACTGGACGAAGCAGGGATTTTACGTGAGATTGACAGTGTTGCAGGAAGTTCTATCGGAGCGATTAATACACTCATGGTCATGGCGAAGTTTTCCTTTGATCGCATGATTGATACATGGGAAACCATCACCAATCAAGATGTTTACGGACGTCATTTTGACCATTTACAATTCAGCAAAATCGGACTATTTAGTTTAAAGAGTCTCTTTGAACGATTATCCAAACAGGTGTCACTCAAAGAAATTCGTGAGAGCAAAATTCAGGGTTACGTCACAGCGACAAAGATCCGTAAGGGCTCCATGGTTGAACAGGTCATGTTGCACCGAATGGAAAAAGAAGTCTTTCATTTGAATAACTTCAATTTTCCACATAAAGCAGTTCTTGCCTCTGCATCGATCCCTTTACTTTTTGGTTCAACTGAAATTGATGATTCCTTTTATGTCGATGGTGGCATTAAGGATAATTGTCCTGTGGATGTGTTGATAGAGCAAGGATGCAATATCATTCTTGCAATTCCCATCGATGGACGATTTCATCCAAAGAAATACGAGGATTCACCCATATTGTTGATTAATTTCGAATCGAAGAAACTTTTTTCCATTCTGCTCATCGATATTCTTGACTTTAAAAAAGAAAGTGTTAAGGATAAAGCGAATTATGGGTATCGTTTGGGAAAACATGTCATTCAAAAACTAATAGATCAAGGTCTATATGATGGACATACATGGCATATCAATGAGACGTTTCTTCATGTGTCTAGCACAAAAGAAGAAGAGAATCACTTAGATGAAGAGGTGAACGCATGGATTTAGAGATCATCTATCGATTACAAGATTTAAGAAATGCTTTTCTTGATGGAACATTTTATCTCATTACGCAATTGGGTGATCAGATATTTTTTATCCTTGTTGCAGGTGTTCTTTACTGGACTGTGGATAAGCGACTCGCACATAAATTCGTGTTTGCTTATATGATCAGTGCGATCGCTAATACAGCACTTAAAGCTCTTTTTAAACGAACTAGACCTTTTTACTATCCTGGGGTTGAATCAGAACCTAGTTGGCGAACCACAGGATATTCTTTCCCAAGTGGACACGCTCAAGCTTCAGGTGTCTTAGGATACACGATGGTTCATATCGCGCATCGTTATAAAAAACCGATGTACACATGGTTTGGTCTTTTTATCATGATCATGGTTCCGTTATCCAGAATGTATTTAGGTCAGCACTTCTTAACCGATGTCATTGCTGGATTGTTCTTAGCTTTGGGATTGACGTATGTTTCTTTTAAACTCGTCGATAAGATGGGCAATGATGAGCATATTTACACCTTGATGCTGGTTCCATTTTTCATCGCTGCACTCCTGTTTTTTCCACATCATGACTTAGCCGTGGGTGCAGGTGGTTTTGCAGGATTTGCTTTAGGATATTATTTAGAGAAAAAGTATATCCAATATGATGTGACGGCTAAACTATGGATTCAAGCATTAAAAGTTCTTTTAGGTCTAGCGGTTGCTCTTGTGATTAAAGAAGGATTGAAGTTTGTTTTTCCTGAGGCTATTTTCTTTGATTTCATACGTTATTTCTTGATAGGAGGATGGGCTGCAATCGGTGCACCCATAACATTTAGATATGTCTTTAAACATCGTTAAAAAAACATTTTTGCAACTTACGAATCAAGAACTTTATCAAATCTTGGATCTTCGTGGTAAAGTTTTTGTCATGGAACAAAGAATACTTTATCTAGATACGGATTATAAAGATCAAAAATCGGTGCATTATATGATTTTTGATGGAGATAAGTTGATTTCTTATCTTCGTCTTGTCGATCCAGGATATAAGTTTAATGAGTATGCGATTTCAAGAGTCCTCACGGATCCTGATTACCGCAAGCAAGGCTTAGCGACTGCATTGATTAAAGAAGCGATGAATGATATTAAAGGTCATCCGATTCGCATCTCGGGTCAAGCGTACTTAAAGTCTTATTACGAAGCGCTTGGCTTTCATGTGGTTAAAGGACCTTATGTTGAAGAAGACATTCTTCATTATCAAATGATTTATGAAAATCAATAGGCAGCTAACTGCCTTTTTTCTTGAATTGATAGAAAATCGATAGGTATCGGTGAGAGATTCATATTTGATGTTTTATGAACGA
>CAYLLL010000043.1:0-6683 GCA_964384655.1 uncultured Mariniplasma sp.
AAGAATACCAGGATTAGGCAATGGGATTTTACAGGATATTTTATTTGATGCGAAGCTTTTGCCCAAACGAAAGATCAATACCTTAAGTGTAGAGGATAAAGAAAGACTTTATCACAGTGTGATAGATGTCATCGATAAAATGACAACCTTCGGAGGTAGAGAACACATCCTCCATTTCACGGGTGAACCAGGAGGATATGAGGTCATGATGAAAAACGACAGACTTACATGTCCAGTCTGTGGAAATGAACTCACCAAAGAAGCGTATCTCGGAGGAAAAGTCATCTATTGTCCTCAATGTCAAAAGTAGGTGAACATATGAACATCATCGATTGGTTATATGAACAAAATCCAGTCATTAAGCGTTTGACCAAGATTCATTTGCTCAATGAAACGATGCCTTACTCTCATGAAGGATTTATTCAAGATTACCTTGATTTATTTGATCATGCGTTAAAGTTATGGGGTCAAGGGGTTTACAGTCCTAAATGGATTTCAACGCACTACACCATGCTTGAACTCATGACGATGGAGATCAACCCTAAAGAGGAAATCTATCAAAAAGGGTTATATACACTGCTTAAGTATCTATGGCCCAATCATGGTTTCTATAACAAACGTGTCCACGTCGATATGTGTGTGGCTGCCATGATTTTAAACATGAGCGCTTATGGTCAAATCAAGGATCCTAAAATCGAGGAAATGATCGATTACATCTTAGCTCATCCCATGGAGGATGGAGGATGGAATTGTTCTTGGGAAAGAAAACCTAAACCCCATACATCCTCAGTGCATACGACACTCTCGGTTCTTGAAGCTCTCCATCAAGTTCTCCATCAAGGATATACCTATCGTCGTGATGAAATCAGAGAAGCTCTCTATCGAGGGATTGAGACCTTACTTTCACGTGATCTATATAAAAACAAGAAGACAAACGAACCCATTCACCCCATCATGATCAAAGGAAGTTATCCTGCACGTTGGAAATATGATATTTTACGTGTCCTTGAATTCCTTTCTACCATGCATTATCCTTATGATCCGCGTATGCAAGATGCGATCGATCTCCTCAAATCCCAAATGAAGGGACCTTTTATGCCTAAAGGGACCAAGATTTCAGGGTTAACCCATATCCCTCTTGAAAACGGACGATATGGTGCCTTTAATACCCTAAGAATGCTCAAAGTCCTGAAAAGTTATGAACCCAATACGTATCAAACACTGATACAGAAAGATGTCACCCATGAAAAAACATAAAAAACATATTTATCAATCTTTATATAATCAAAATCCTGAAACCCATGCGTATTTAATCGAGATTTCCCTTGACGATTACAGTGAACTCTTTAATGGTTGGGATGCTTCTCCTTTAAGAAAAAAGGATCTTGAGCCTGAATTACTTGAATATATCGAACAAATGTCTTCTGAAATTCCTTTAAATGAATCGATCGAACTCTGTTTTTATATGCCTTCTTCCCTGAGAGATTTCGATAAAGAGTTTCGTTCCATTTCATCCATCATGAATAACTTTAAAGTCGTCGTCGGATTTATTGACAAAAAGTTAAAACGATTCTATCGTCAGATGATGATCTATATCTTTTTAGCGGTCGCATTTTTAACCAGTGCGTATCTCCTTAGAAGTTTAATCATTGAAACCTTATTCATCGATATCATGATCGAAGGATTCTTTATCGGGGGTTGGTTTCTCTTGTGGGAAGTCTTTTCCATCTTTACCTTTGAAAGTCATGAAGAGCGTGTGAGAAGAAAGAATATGTCACGGTTTTTAACCTCAGATATCTATTTTAAAGATAAGAAGGAGTGATGATGTTTGATCTATGTTCTTTTAGTGATCGCTTGTGTCTTCGCGTTACTCTACATCTTTGTTGAACTGACACGTAAGCCTTTGGAGGCCTTTGCCTACAAGGCATTAGCTTCTCTATCGTTTATCGCGTTAGCCGCGTTTGTAGCGATTGATCGCGTGATGATCCCTACCCTTTATGGTTGGTTCCTCTTAGGGCTTGTTTTAGGGCTTATTGGGGATCTTGTCTTAGCGTTACGTCCTTTGAATCAACCCGAAGAGGATAAGACCATTATTAATTATGGCATCACATTTTTTGGTGTAGGGCATATCATGTATATTTTGGGGACGATTGTTGAAAGTGAATTTTACTGGATGAGCTTACTCATCGGTTCACTGATGGCAGGTCTGATTATTTTAGGAAGTTATCTTTTGAAATTTCAGATGGGTAAATCACGGATTCCATCTTATCTTTATGCATTTTTGATTTTTGTGATGATTGGTCAAACGATCATGATGGGACGTGTGCACGGACTCCAAACAGGGTATTTAACTTTAATGATCGGTGCGATCCTTTTTGGAATCTCTGATCTGATCTTAGCTCCTATCTATTTCCAAGGCATGAACAAAAAGATATTGATCGCGCTTAATCTTATCACCTATTACGCTGCACAAATTCTTATCGCATTATCCCTGTTTTACCTTTAGGAGGTTGTATGGTTTCACCCTATGATTGCATGATTCATGAAAAGCTCTTGCATAAAGAGTACATCAAAGGACCGATTCTTGATTTAAAGCTCAAGGTCTTTTGTGTGCGAGATGCGATCGATAGTCTACCTTCATATCACTATCAAATCATGCTCGCAGGTGAACCGATTGGCATGATAGCCCTCCGTTTAGGGTATGATGACATGACGATGATTCATGGTCATGTCGGCTATAGCATTCATAAAGAGTATCAGGGACATGGGTATAGTTATTATGCGCTTGACATGGTTAAAACACTCGCGAAAGAACATGGCTATGCCAAACTGATGGTCACATGTGAGCCTACAAACTTACGCTCAATCAAGATTGTGTTAAAATCAGGGGGTAGACTCCTCTTTGAGCGTCATAAAGTCCCAAGCAGTCATATCTATAATGTGTTAGGGATTAAAGAGTTAAATATCTACGAAATTCCACTCTAAGGATTAACCTTATGAAACTTGAACTCATTCAAAATCATCCACCACATATCATCAATACCTATCCCTTACTTTTTCTCCATGGTGCCGCAGGGGCGGCATGGAATTTTCAAGGCTATCTTGATTATTTAGAAGGTCATGGTGTTTTAGCCTACGCCATGAGTTTGAGAGGTCATGGCATGAGTGATGGGGATGACATTGTCGAACACGCCACGATGGATGACTATGTATATGATCTTATTCATGTCATCGAACAGCTCGATGAAAAACCCGTGGTGATTGGTCATTCGATGGGTGGGGCGATCCTGCAACGCAGTTTGAAAGATCATCAATCGTTGATGCATGCAGCCGTTTTATTATCTTCAGCCAATGCGAATGGCATTGATCCCAATTCACCTCTTGGTATCTTTTTCTCCCAAGGCCGTGATTTCTTAAGAGACATGAGAGTCACATTCAACGAACCTAAGTTAGGCATCGATGAACTCCTAAGACGGTTTGTTCTCTCCTCACGGATTAACGAAGAAGAGATGAAAGAACTACGAAGTAAACTTTCCAAGGAATCGAAAATTATCCGAAAAGATCTACTTAAGCCTTTTCTTTCTCAAGAAGTCATCGTTGAGATTCCTCTTTTAGTCGTGGGATGTGAGGGTGATCTCATCATTACCCATGACAAACTCAAAGAGACCGCGGATCGTTATCAAACTCAGGTGCATATGATTCCAGGAGCGTCACATTTCCTCATGATCGATCGCGATTATCAAAAGAGTATTGAAGCCTTAGACCGTTTACTTAAACCTTACTACCTATAGCATTCCATCGCGTTTTATGGTATTCTATGATGGACAATATCTCATGGGGGCATGATTATGAAAGAGACTGAAAAGAAGATATTACTCGCCGCGACGAAACTTTTCTCTGAAAATGGGTACGCCAGTACCTCAACACGGAAGATCGCTGAAGCGGCAGGCGTGAATGAACTTACGATTTTTAGACAATTTAAAAGTAAAAGTAACCTTTTGCAAGCAGTGATTCGCTACTTCGCCTTTGAAGGAAACATCATCGACAAGATTTCACATGAAGTCACAGGAGATGTGAAAAAAGATATCGCGATCTTCACCCATGTGTATTACATGTTTCTTCAGAACAACATCAAAATGTATCTCATCCAGGTCAAAGAAACCGATGATACCTCAAAACGGTTCACCAATACGATTGATTACACCGCATTCATGAAGAAGTACTTTAAAAAGAAAAAAGATGAAGGAAGTTTTATCGGTGATCCTGAATTGGTCTCAACCTCGATCGTTTCGATGGTCATGGGGATCTTCACCCTCAAGGTTTATGCACCTGAGATCTATCATGATACCGATTATCATGTGTTAATCGATAAATTCATTGAAGAATTGACGATTCTTTATACAAAGTAAGATAGGTTGCCAATAGGCAATCTTTTTTTTTGAGAAAATGCATGAAAACGCTTGTAATTTCAAAAATCTTTCGTATATAATGTAAGTAAGTGCTTACATGTATTTATAAAAAGAAAGGAAGGTCATGATGAAACAGAAATTGACCACATACGAGGCTTTTGTTGCGCAAATTCGTGATGGTGCAAGCATCATGGTTGGTGGTTTTATGAACATAGGAACACCGACAAAGATTATCGATGCGATCTTAAAGTCTGAATTAAAAGATCTTACGATTATCTGTAATGATGCAGGACTCCCTGGGATTGGTGTAGGAAAATTGATCGATGCAGGAAAGGTGAAGAAACTCATCGCATCCCATATCGGACTCAATCCAACCGCAGGAAAGAAGATGCAAGCAGGCGAAATGGAAGTTGAGCTTGTTCCCCAAGGAACTTTAGCTGAGCGCATCCGTGCTGCGGGTGCAGGTTTAGGCGGATTCTTAACCCCTACAGGTAGAGGGACCATTGTCCAAGAAGGAAAACAGGTCATCCACAGTGATGGACAAGACTACCTTTTGGAAAAACCACTTAAAGCAGATGTCGCGATCCTTTTGGGTCACATTGTCGATAAAAAGGGAAATATCATCTACTCTAAAACCACACGTAATTTCAACCCCTTAATGGCAACTGCAGCTGAACTTGTCGGTGTTGAAGCAAGAACGGTTGTGGAAATCGGTGATTTAAACCCTGATCACATTCATACACCTCATATTTTTGTCGATGACATTATGGGAGGTGAAGATCAATGATGAATCCAAAAGAAATCATTGCGCGTCGCGTTGCTAAAGAACTTAAAGACGGCGATGTCGTCAATCTAGGGATTGGGTTACCTACCATGGTCGCAAACTTCGTCCCTAAAGACATCGATATCACGTTCCAATCCGAAAATGGGATGTTAGGTCTAGGTCCTGTGCCTGATAAAGAGCATGAAGACTGGGATTTAACGAATGCTGGCGGTATGCCTGTCACCATGACCACTGGTGGTGTGTTCTTCGATAGTTCAACATCGTTTGGCATCATTCGTGGAGGGCATGTGGATGCCACCGTCTTAGGATCACTTCAAGTCGATGAAGAAGGCAGTATCGCCAACTGGATCATCCCAGGCAAAATGGTGCCTGGCATGGGAGGAGCGATGGACTTACTCGTCGGTGCGAAGAAAGTCATCGTTGCGATGCAACATACCTCAGGCGATACCTTAAAGATTTTAAAGAAATGTTCACTCCCACTCACAGCAGTGAAAGAAGTGAACATGATTGTGACCGAACTTGGCGTGATGGAAATCACGGATAAGGGCATTGTCTTAAAAGAACTTGCTGAAGGTGTCACGATTGAACAGATTCAAAACGCTACAGAACCAACACTGATTATCAGTGATGATTTAAAAACTATGGAAATCTAGGAGAGAAAAATGAAAAAGTTTTTTGAGAAGTTGACCTCGGGTTCAGTGAAACTCGTGGAAAAGTACTTACCCGATCCCTTTATTTTTGCGATCGTGTTAACCTTCTTAGTCATCATTATCAGTTTATTTGTGACTAAGACCACCCCCATTGGTATCGTCCAAGCATGGTATGGTGGATTCTGGAGTCTACTTGCATTTGCAATGCAGATGGCACTCATTTTAGTAACTGGTACGATTCTTGCAACCGCTCCAGCGTTTAAAAAAGCGCTCGGTTGGCTCGCAGGTATCCCTAAGACCAAGTTTGCAGCGATTGTCACTGTATCAGTGATTTCACTCTTAGCTTCATTCATTAACTGGGGCTTTGGTCTAGTTATTGGTGCGATCTTTGCTAAAGAAGTGGCTAAGAGAGTCAAGGGTATTGACTATCCATTACTCGTTGCGACAGCCTATGCTGGATTCTTGATTTGGCATGCGGGTATGTCAGGATCGATTCCTCTTGCACTTGCAACAGCTGGTGCTGCACTCGGTACAGCAACCGGTGGTGCTGTCGTGGATCCTATTGCGACCTCTGCAACGATCTTTTCTAGCTTCAACTTAATCATTGTGGCTGTGATCGTCGTTACTTTACCATTACTCCTTGCAGCCATGCATCCAAAAGGTGACAAAGTGAAGACTGTGGATCCTAAGTTATTAGAAGATGAAGAAGCACCTGTTAAGAAACCAAGAAGTGAAATGACTCCTGCTGAAAAACTTGAAAATAGTTATATTATCAACTATGTACTAGCATTCATTGGTTTAGTAGTGATTATCAAATACTTCGCTGACAATGGATTTAAC
>CAYLLL010000044.1:0-2036 GCA_964384655.1 uncultured Mariniplasma sp.
AATGGTGAATTGATCATTACAGGTCTCAAAGAAGACTATGAGAACAGACACTATACGTCAGCAAAATTAACGACAAAAGATAAAAAGCATATGCGTTATGGACGTATAGAAGTGATGGCATCACTCCCTAAAGGAGCAGGAACATGGCCAGCGATTTGGTTTTTAGGGACAGATATGGAAAACGTAGGTTGGCCAGCGTGTGGAGAAATCGACTTGATGGAACATGTGGGTCATAATCCTGAAACCATACACTTCTCCCTTCACTCAAAAACGAATTATCACCATATCGGTAATCAACCCACTGCTGTTTTTAAGATCCCTGGTATCCTAGAAGGATTTCATGAATACCGGATGGATTGGACTGAAAAAGAAATATCGTTTTATTTAGATCAGACGTTAATGGTCACATTTAAAAAAGAAGATTATATTCATAAGGCTGCCTGGCCATTTGACAAAGAATATTATCTTATTTTAAATATTGCATTAGGTGGCACCTGGGGTGGACCGATTGATGATTCTATTTTCCCTACCGAGATGCGATTTAAATATGTCAGGGTCTATGAAAGGATGGATTAGTATTGGATGATCGTAAGAATATCTACACGATTGCAAAAGAATTAAATCTCTCCCCATCGACCATATCAAAGGCACTCAACAACACAGGTTCGATCAATGAAATGACACGTCAACGCGTGCTAAATTACATTAAAGATGTGGGTTATGTGCCGACATCCTCCGCAAGACGTCTCAAATCAAAACGATCGTATACGATTGGCATTATTTTCACCGAAGAGTCGAATGTGGGGCTTGAACACTCATTCTTTTCCTCGATTTTACAAAACTTTAAAACTTACGTTGAAAATAAAGGTTATGAAATTGCGTTCATTGTCACCAAATTAGGACAGCATCAGATGTCATATTACGAGTGGTGTTTAAATAAGCGTGTCGATGGGATCTATATCGTTGTTGGCAATTATCAAGATAAAGGATTATATGAACTTGTCGGTAAGGGAATTCCATGTGTGTCTACGGACATGATTCTTAATGGGATTCATACTGTGATCAGTGATAATGAACAAGGTGTTTCCTTAGTCTTAGATTATATAAAGCATCATTTAAAAAAGACGGAGATTGCGATTGTCTCAGGACCTCAAAGTTCAAAAGCTTTTGAGGAACGTGTCGAATTATGCAAATCTATTGGTAAATCATTCGGCTTTAACATCGCGGATAATAAAATCGAATGTGCAGAAAGTTTTGGATTTACGAGTGGATATCAAGGAGCTAAACGTCTTTTGGCACGATTGGAACAACTACCTGAAGTTATCTTTGTCACATCGGATGATCTTGCACTTGGTGTGATTAAATATCTAGAGGATCAAAACATTGATATTCCAGGTCAAGTTCAAATCATCGGTTTTGATGATATTGCCTTTGCAAGACATTTTACACCTCCACTCACCACGATTAGACAAGATAAAATGACGCTCGGAACCACAGCGGGTAAATTGTTAATTGACATGATTGAACAACCCGATATAAAATTTCCAACGATTCATAAGTGTCCTGTCGAATTAGTGATCAGAGAAACAACACGTGAGGCAACCCCATGAAAAAAACAGTACTCTTAGTGCTCACAGCTTTACTGATATTCATGATATATGGATGTCAAGACCAGGAGGAGACCCCAACCATGATTGATCAATATCAAATAACTCCCTACATAACCAAAGGTGACAAGAGTGAACTCTTATCTGTTCAAGAACTCTTTGAAACATCCCTTGATGCACCTGAAAAATTATATTCGATTACCATAGACCCCACCAAAACCTACCAAACCATGGATGGATTTGGTGCAGCGATGACGGAATCCTCTGCTTATGTCATCCAAGGTCTTCCCCTTGAGGTTCAGCAACAGTTGATGGATGATCTCTTTGGAAATGATGGGATTGGCATCAGTTTTGTGCGTATTCCGATGGGAGCTTCCGATTTTGCGTTATCCAATTATTCATATAATGATTTACCATCAGGTCAAACAG
>CAYLLL010000044.1:2136-6624 GCA_964384655.1 uncultured Mariniplasma sp.
TCCGATTTTGCGTTATCCAATTATTCATATAATGATTTACCATCAGGTCAAACAGATGTCACGATGTCACAGTTTTCGATTGCGCGTGATGAAGAATATGTCATTCCAATGCTTAAAAAGGCGATGGAACGGAACCCCAATCTACTCTTTATTGGATCCCCATGGTCTGCACCCGCATGGATGAAGACGACACAAACGATGAATGGAGGATCACTTATCCCTGATTATTTTGATGCGTATGCGACCTATTTTGTCAAATTTATCCAAGCATATCAAGCACATGGCATCCCCATTTATGCAGTCACTCCACAAAATGAACCTCTGCATCAAACCACCGGTTATCCAACCATGTACATGACCTCGAGTGATCAAGCGATTTTTATTCAACGCTTAGGTCAAGCATTTCTTTCGAATAACATCGATACGCTAATTATCGCGTATGATCATAATTGGACGAATCCTTATCCCGTCAATGTTGTTGGCAATCCGCTTGCTAATCCCTACGTTGATGGTGCAGCTTATCACTGTTATGGAGGTGAGGTATCATCCCAAGATACGTTCCACAAACTTTACCCCGAAAAAGGCATTTGGTTTACTGAATGCTCAGGGGGCGATTGGGCGACTGATTTTTCGTCCAATATGTCTTGGAATTTAGAAAATGTATTTATCGGATCGATCAACTATCATGCGAAAGGTGTCTTGATGTGGAATTTGGCACTTGACGATAATGATGGGCCGACCAATGGCGGATGTATGAATTGTCGCGGTGTAGTCACTGTCCACGAAGATGGAACGTACACCAAAAACGAAGAATATTATATGATTGGTCATTTTAGTAAGTTTATCCGACAAGGGGCAAAACGCATCGATGTTTCCAGTACACATGCGAGTTTGCTCGTCACGAGTTTCATCAATCCTGATGGATCGATCGTTCTTGTCGCACACAACAAGAGTCGCAGCCAGATAAGTTTTACACTTGATATCGGTGGTGCAAAAGCAGCAATGACCCTCGCTGGGTCAACCACAGCAAGTTATGTGATCGAGAAACTTCCTGCCTAATCATCATCCATATGTGTTATCTATGCCTTCAGATAGCACTTATTTAGAAAAGTTAGGGTAGCGGTTTCACGGATTAACTAAAACGATTTCGTTTTTTGAGAAAACTAATTGAAATCGTTTTCAAGCAATGGTATAATTGAGTTGGTTAAAACCAATCTCAAATACACATAGGAGGAAAAAATGAAAAAGTATTTAGTGCTTTTACTCGCATTGGCAGTTACTCTGACCATCGCGGGATGTCAGGACAAGTACGAAGCGCTTGATACAGGTATCGAAGGTGACGTCACTGTCATGCTTTGGTCCGGCGACGGATCATACATCGAAGATATCGGTAACAAGACTCTTGCACCTGAAGATTTAGCAGGTCAAAATCAGGCGACCATTTACGCAGTAGCTAAGGCGTTCAATGAAGTTTATCCAAACGTAAAAATTAACGTCTATGCGAAAGCAGCTGGTCCAAATGATGGTGGCGTAAGCTGGGACCAAGAACGTGAAAACTTCAAGACCAACTACGGTCATTATCCAGACATCTGGGCATCAACAAACTTAGTTGATGATGTGACCAAAGGTTTAGTTGCTGACCTTTCACAATTCTCAAATGACCCTCTTTATCAGTCATTTAACCCAGGCGTTATGCAGATGATGAACTATTTTGGTGTTCAAGCAGGTCTTCCTCAGTTCTTACAACCTTGGGGTGTCTTTGTCAACAAAGAACTTGCTGAACAAAACAACATCGACGTTCCAGATCCCGATTGGACAATCGAAGAATACACAGATTTCGTGAATTCAGCAGATATGACCAATTTCTGGGGCGCAATGGACACACCATTTAGCTTCATTTTCACAGGAACAACAACCCTTGCAGCGCAACTTTCTTCATATGATGGTTCTGGTGACCACATCAACCTTAACTCAAATGAAGTTAGAGCTTTGATTCCTTATATTTCTGAATGGGCAGATTCATCCATTTGGGGTCTTCAAGCTCAAGGTTTAGTTCCAGGTGAAGTCATGGACGCAAACTGGTGGTGGGGATTCAAGTTCTTCATTGAAAACAAGATCCTTACCTTAGATGGCGACCCATGGATGATGGGCGATGCAGCAAACCCAACCGAAGGGCACTGGGGCGCAGCGAAGTCCAATGATTGGGATATTTATCCAAGACCTTCTACAGCATATCAAGAAAATACTGTTGGTGTCGTTCTTGACCCACTCGCAGTATACAACTTTGCGATGTTAGATGGTAATCCAGAATACACAGAAGATGAACAACTCCAAGCGAAGATTGCATACACATTTGCAGCTTTCTGGATTGGTGATACTCGTGCTTGGGAAGCAAGAGCAGCTCAAGAATTCCTTGATGGTGAAACACTTAAGTCTGCAATGAATGACTCCTTCCCACTTGTAACTGGTGATGCATTCGACGAACAAATGGACATTTGGTATTCAACACCTATCCATGCACGTTTTGAAGATCCAGCAGTTATGCCTGGTTTCCATGAAATCTTAAGATTATGGGAAGAAGGACAAATTTGGGATGTTTCTGATAAGGCTTATCCATGGACCTATGATGACAATGGTACTGTTCGTCCAATCTTAAATGAATGGCAAAACATTTGGAATCCAGCAGTCATTACTGGTAATCCAGAAGCGACTTCACCACTTCGTTCTGATGCTGGTTGGACAGATTTAGTTTTATCTAAACTCGGTGACTGGAACACCGCGATGAACGAACGCTTCTTATTATCTGAAGCAGCACTACGTGAAGGATTAAAAGAATTCTACGGCTTAACAGACGCTGATTTCGAATAAGTCTTCATTGTAACAATTTGTAGTCAATTAAATGAAGGCACCCAACAACTGTGTTTGGTGCCTTCACTTTTATTCAACACAAAGAAGGGTGATATTTTGAGCAGTTTAAAGAACATTATTGTCGCGGTTTTGTCGTTATCCGTCGTCATTGTCGCGATTGTCTTTTTTAGTAATGATTATGATAACTATGTTCCACAAAATGAGATTACTGGACTAGAGGTAAGTCAAGCGTATGAAACATTAGCAACGACACTTGAAACTCCACGGTATACCTATGTTGATTATCTTAATGATTTACCTGCATTTATCCAAAAATTAGAAGATGATCAATCGGTCCCACTTAATGATCCTGAAGCACTTTATAATGATGACATTATGAGTCTTTCCAAAGTGCTTTCATTAGGTGATCAAGCGACATATACCGTCACCTTAGGCGATGAAACACTCGTCCATTTTGCTTTGGAAGCTCTGATGGATAATCAGTCGTTAAATAATTTAACATTATCGGTGGCGATTAATGGCATCATCCTTTACGATGATCAAAAAACGATTGACATTCCAATGACTTGGATGGATGTCAGTAAAGATTTCCAAGTCGATCGTTACGGGGATCAAGTCTTACCTAATCAAGTCACCCGTGATGATTGGCAAGTCATCCCTCTCTACAATAACACCTATGTGTCTGTAGATCCATTATTCTTTGTCTTGAATGAAGGTTTAAATACGATTGAAATTACAAACACATCATCCACATTGATTGAACTCGGTGATTTGGTACTCTTAGCACCTGAATCCCGTCAGGATTATGATGCTTATCGACAAGGAAAACCTCAAACGGATATTGAGGCAATGATCGAAGTGAATGCGACTGAATATACGGAAAAGAATTCATCATTTACGCATCTCATGTCGCTTAATGATCCAGCCATGGATCCTTTTGACCCTGTCTATAAAAAGTTAAACATCATCGATGGCACATCTTGGGATTTACCAGGACAATCGATTACGTATAGTTTTGATGTTGAACAAGCCGGTAACTATCAACTTGCCTTCCATTATCAAAACATGAAACATGATTATTCCGTTTTCCGTTCGATTAAAATCGATGGATCCATTCCATTTAATGAACTTGAAGCCTATGAATTTGCGCATACAGGTGGTCAAGAATGGGCGATAGAAGTGTTAGGCGATGAAGATCCTTATCTGTTCTATTTGACAGAAGGTACACATACCATCACATTACGTGTCGAAAGTGAACCATTAGAACAAGGGTTAAGATATCTTCAAATGGTGATTGATCATATCAACAAATTCTCTCTTGATATCAGAAAAATTGCCGGAAAAGAAGTCGATCGTGATCGCACATGGAAGTTTACAGAATATATTCCTGAAACCCCTGATTATTTAGATGCATACGAAATATTACTTAAGTCTGCGATTGCAGAATTTGCTCCCTATGCTCCCAATGGTGCGGAGTCAACGACGATTTCATACATTCAAAAAGCACTCTACAAATTAACATTAATTCAAGAAAACCCCGATAAAGTCCCTCTTTACCTCGAAGATCTTTCCGGTGGTACAGGGTCGATTGCACAGTATCTCGGGGATTCATTAACCATG
>CAYLLL010000045.1:0-6579 GCA_964384655.1 uncultured Mariniplasma sp.
TTCATTCGACTCTTTCATTTTTTGGATCAGATCGTGGGTTGTGATATCGACGCCATCTCTGTAAACCACATCTTCAAATCGGATAAATAGAGGAATGACTTGAACATCCTCTTTGACGGTAAATTCGATGGGTAAATCTGCTGTTGAATCGGTCAAAATGACGATTTTATCCAAGAGTCATCACCTGATTTCTGATGGTTTGTTCAATCGTGTCTAAATTTTCTTTCGTCACGCTTGAATAGGGTAAAAAGGTCGTTTCAGCAAAAAACTTCTTGAGTTCCTGCATGCGTTTGAGTTGATGGGTTTTAGGAATCTTATCTTTCTTGGTTGCTACCACCAACAAAGGAACGTTAAGATCTTTTAAAAACTGGTAGGTAAAAAGGTCGTCTTCCGTCGGCCCCACCTTAAAATCGATGAGTAGACACACCAGACGCATGTATTTGGATCGTGTTAAATAACGTTCAATCATGATAATAAACTCATCTTGTGCTGATTTTGAACGTCTTGCATAGCCATAGCCTGGGGCATCAACCAAATAAAACATTTCCTCAATCAGATAATAGTTAAGGGTAATGGTCTTTCCTGGGGTATTGGAAACACGTGCAAGACTCTTTCTTCCGGTTAACGCATTAATGAACGAACTTTTTCCAACATTGGATCGTCCGATCATCAATACTTGAGGGTATTGTCCTGGATCATCTTTTAAATCGGTAATACTTTTGACAAAGGCCGCATTCTTGAACATGGACTGACCTCTTTCTTCCTATTTTTGAAAAAAGGTGGTCCTGGGACCACCCTTAATTATAAACTATTTAAGTGCGATTTGGAAGACATCATTCACATTTTCAACGGGAATGATCGTCATCGCCTCTCTGACTTCCTCGGGGATATCATCGATATCCTTTTGGTTATCTTTAGGAATAATAATTGTTTTTAGACCACTTCTGTGGGCAGCAATCGACTTTTCCTTGAGTCCACCAATCGGAAGCACATACCCACGAAGGGTAATCTCACCGGTCATGCCGACCTCTTTTTTCACTTCTCTTTGGGTTGCAGCAGATAAGATGGCTGTAGCAATCGTAATCCCAGCGGATGGACCATCTTTGGGGATCGCTCCTTCGGGTACGTGAACGTGGAAATCGTTTTGATTGAAGAGATCTTCATCGATCTTATACGTTTTCGCATTCGCTTTGACGAAAGATAAGGCAGTCATCGCAGATTCTTTCATGACATCCCCAAGTTTTCCAGTGAGGACAAGCTTTCCGCCACCTTTATAATATGTGACTTCCACAGGCAGTGTGTCACCGCCAAATGCGGTATAGGCTAAACCTGTAGCAACACCGACCTGATCTTTCATATCCGATTGATTATGAGAGAATTTGGGTTTTCCAATATAGGTTTCGATGTTATCAACGGTGATATCGACTCTTGGGACCTTATTAATTAAAATCTCTTTAATCGATTTACGGATGAGTGCTCCGATATATCGGTTCACTTCACGCACGCCAGCTTCTCTGGTGTAGTGACGAATGATATGATAGATCGCTTCATCATTGATCGAAAATTCTTTTTCGCTAATGCCGTGAGCCTTGAGTTGCTTTCTCACTAAGTGACCTTGGGCAATCTTATGCTTTTCTTGTTCAGTATAGGAAGAGAGTTCAACAATTTCCATACGGTCACGAAGAGGTGCTGGAACATTTTCAAGATAGTTCGCGGTCGTGATAAAGAGTACTTGCGATAAATCGTAAGGTTCTTCTAAATAGTGATCAGAGAATTTCGCATTTTGTTCAGGATCTAAGACTTCAAGCATCGCCGATGCAGGATCGCCTTTATAATCAGAACTCATCTTATCGATTTCATCGAGTAAGAAGACAGGATTGACTGTTCCTGCATCGCGCATCCCTTTAATAATACGTCCAGGGAGTGCACCGATATAGGTTCTTCTATGACCTCTGATCTCTGATTCATCTCTGACGCCACCCAAACTCTGCTTCACGAACTTACGTCCTAATGCTTCAGCAATCGAGATGGCTAATGATGTTTTACCGACCCCGGGAGGCCCTGCAAAACAAAGGATGGTCTGTGGATTACGTTTGGTCATAATCTTGACCGCTAGATATTCAATGATACGTTCTTTGACTTTATCCAACCCATAATGTTGTTCATCAAGCTTTTGCTTAACCTTTTTCAAATCATAGGAATCTTTCGATGCTTTCTTCCAAGGAAGATCCACTAAAAGATCAAGATAATTTTTAATGATTTGGCTTTCAGCCATCGAGGGGGGAGTACTTTGATACTTAGAAAGTTCTTGAAGTGCTTTTTCTTCGATGTTTTTAGGCATCTTGGCTGCTAAAATCTTCTTTCTGTACTCATCGATTTCGTCTTCTTTTTTCGCTTTATCGCCGAGTTCATTTTGAATGGCTCTCATCTTCTCACGAAGATAATATTCTTTTTGATTCTCATCGATCGATTTCTTGATATCTTCATTGATTTTCGCTTCTAAATCCACGATCATCTTCTGTTTAGAGATATCTTCAATCAGCATACGAAGACGGTTATTTAAGTTGTTTTCTTCTAAATACTTATATTTTTGTTGATCAGGTGTCTTTAAATTAAAGATAATCATATCAGAAATTTTTTCCGTGGATAATCCCTGTTGAACTTTTTCCATCACTTGATTATTAGGGACTAAGATCGTTTGGGCATTATTCGCAATTTCTGTCATAATCATCTTAATTAATGTGACTTCTTCATCCACATTTCCCGATACTGTTTCGTGTTCTTGATATTCCACGACGAAATAAGGATCGGTTAAGAAATATTCTTTAATTTTAATCCTTGATAAAACAGAAAGCTTCACTTTGTAAGCATCATTGGGGAGTTTTATCTTCATTTGTATCTTGACTAAAGCCCCATACGCTTCGATATCATCTGTCGTGGGTTCTTCAATCAAAGGATTTTTTTGGATTAAGACAACAGCATAGGATCCGAAGTTCTTCTCTGCTTCTTCCACAGCCTTTAAGGAGACCTTACGGCCCACTTCAATGCGGAAGTCATTGTTAGGAATGGGGACAGTCCCACGCACAACGATGGCAGGTAAGCTTTTTGACATTTCCATGAGGTTCACATCCTTCTTTTAGTTTCACTTCGATTATAGCACAATTTCTATGATTTGCAATCGATAAGCACGAGTGCCAATTCATTATGGGAAATAAAGGGACGGTCTCGTCCCTTCACTTATTTTCTGACGGCTGAATCAAGAACAAATTGGTAAGCTTTGTTGAGCGCCACATCTTGTTCAAGAGACGTTTCTGGGATGTATTTCTTGATGTCTTCGACAGGCATATTGTAACGCTTCGCAAGTTCTTCATACTTATCTTTGAGTTCATCTTCAGTGGCTTTGAAGCCTTCAGCTTTCGCGATCGCTTCAATGACTAAGGTTGTTCTGACACGCTTTTCGGATTCGTCTTTGAGTTGGACTTCAAATTGATCTTTGTTAATGCCAGAAAGGGATAAGAACATATCGAGTTCAAGACCGTATTGTTTCGCTTGGTTAACGACGTTTTCACGTGCTGCGTTAAGTTCTTCTTCAATCATTTCTTCAGGAATTTCTAAAGAAGCACCTTCAACGACTTTTTTGACGATCGCTTCTGTCATTTGACTTTCAGCATCATTCTTCTTCGTTTCTTCTAAAGTTTTGCGGGTTGATGTACGAAGTTCTTCAACGGTCGTTACGCCTTCTTTATTTAAAGATTTGACGAATTCATCATTGAGTTCACTTTGACTCTTCACTTTGACTTCATGAAGCTTCACTTTAAAGACAACAGCTTTGCCTTTAAGGTTTTCTGCTTGATAGTTTTCTGGGAACGTGACATTTAAGTCTTTTTCTTCGCCAGGGTTCATACCCACCATTTGAGCTTCAAAGCCAGGAATGAATTGGTTGGATCCGATTTCAAGGGAATAGTTTTCAGCTTTTCCACCTTCAAAAGGAACACCATCAAGGAATCCTTCAAAATCAAAAATCGCGGTATCGCCGTTTTCTAGTGCGCCTTCTTTGAGGGAAAGTTGACTATTTGACGTCAATAATTGCTTGATTTCTTTTTCGACTTCATCCTCAGAGACTTCAGATGCCACCAATGCAACTTCGATGCCTTTGTAAGCACCTAAGGTGACTTCTGGCTTCACAGGGGCAATCAGTGCGACCTGGAAGGTTTCACCGCGTTTGATACTTGCAAAATCAACATCGACTTTAGGTTGACCCACAATTTCATAATCGGGATGCGCTTGTGCTTCATGCATCTTGTGGTGTAATACGTGATTTAACGCATCTTCAAAAAGCGATTCAACGCCAAATTTGTTTTCATAAATATTTCTTGGAACATGTCCTTTTCTAAATCCCTTGATTTCAATATCGCCTTTGACATGATCAAATGCGTGATCAAGGCCGTGTTCAAATTCGTGTGGGGTGACATCAAAGGTGTACTTCACACGGTTGGTTGCTACTTTTTCTACTAACATACATCATTCTCCTAATTTCTACTTTTGGTTTAGACCTTTTCTATTATAACATAGTTTTATCTAAGATAAAGGGAAATGACAAAACATTGCCATTTTTGTGAAATTGCGTTACAATGGTATCAAGTGAAAAGAGGTTAGAGTTATGATTATCATCAAAGAAGTCAAGACAACCCTTGACGGCATACGTTTTACTGAATTTCCGAATAAGCTTTATAAAAAGAATCCTTACTTTGTTCCTGCACTCTCATTAGATGAAAGAAATGTCTTTAATCCTAAAGTCAATCCCATTTTTGAATACTGTGAAGCGATTCGCTATTTAGCCTATAAAGATGGTAAAGTGGTCGGTCGTGTGGCAGGCATTATTAACCACCGTTGGAACGAAGCGTATCAAATTAAAAAAGGAAGATTTACCCGTCTTGATATGATCGATGATTTTGAAGTGACGAAAGCATTGATTGATAAAGTCACAGAATGGGCACTTTCTAAAGGCATGGATACCTTAATTGGACCTATCGGTTTCACCGATTTAGACCGTCAAGGGATGCTCGTGCATGGATTTGATCAACTCAATATGTTTATTACGATTTATAATGCACCCTATTATATGGAACATATTGAAAAACTTGGCTTTGTCAAAGATGTCGATTGGACTGAAAAACAGATCAAATGGCCGACCGAAGTCAGCGATAAGATCAAACGTGGTGCGGAAATTGCAAGAAAACGTTATGGTTATGAACTGATCAAATGTTCAAAGAAAAAAGATGTCTTCAAGTATATCTATGAAGCCTTAGCGATGTATAATGTCGCATTTAACGAACTTTACGGCTTCTTCCCCATCACTAACAAGGTTATGGACTACTACATCAATCAGATGATCGCCTTAGTGTCGTTGGAATACTTATGGTTTGTCAAAGATAAAGAAGGCAAGATCGTAGGACTTACGCTCATAATGCCATCCTTAGCCAATGAAAACAAAAAGAGTAATGGAAAACTATTACCCTTTGGAATATTCAGAATTCTAAGAGCACTCAAGCATCATGATGTCATCGATTTATATTTTATCGCTGTTGATCCTAAACATCATGGTAAAGGACTCATTGCACTTATGTTTGAAGATGGGATTCAAACAGGGATTAAGCATGGGGTTAGATTTGCTGAAACCGGTCCTGAACTTGAACTCAATACCAACATTCAAAATCAGTGGAAAGACTTTGAATACGTCGAACATAAGCGTAGACGTTGTTACACCAAACCGATTGCATAAAATAAAGGCGAAATGATTCGCCTTTTTCATATCCAAGAAACGACTAAATCAAGATCTCCTTTTAAATGAAGATCGTAGACTTCCCCTGTGGTGATCAAGTGATCACCTTTTTTAAGAGGTTCATCATTAAGTGTCCCTTGTCCGTCGATCACAGAAATCAATTTGAAGTGGTTCGATTTTAGGTTGAGTTCATCTTTTACTTGCCAGCGTTCGACCGTGAAAAATTCATTAGAGACGTATCGAGTGATGGTTGATTCTTTATAAGTGATTAATTTAGGTGTCGGTGTTTGGTCTTGATGAGGGACAGAGGTGACTTCAACTGCTTGTCTTAAATGAAGATCACGGGTATTTCCTTGGCTGTCTTTTCGATCATAATCATAGACACGATAGGTCGTATCTGAAGATTGTTGTGTTTCTAAGATCATAATGCCTTCACCAATCGCGTGAATCGTTCCCGATGGAACATAGATAAAATCACCTTTTTTGACTTCTTTTTCGATTAAGAGTTCAGACCATTTTCCTTGATTAATCATGGTTTTAAGTTCTTCTTTGGTCTTTGCATGATGACCATAGATGATCTTCGCCCCTGGTTTCGCATCCAAAATGATCCAGCACTCTGTTTTCCCTAGATCTCTTTCATGAAGTAAAGCGTAGTCATCTGAAGGGTGAACTTGAACAGATAGATCATCATCGCATCTAAGATCTTCGTGAGTAAAGGAAAACGTGGTGAAGGAAGATGATTAAAGAGTTCACGATCTTTTTCATAAAGGTCACGAAGTGTTCTTCCCTTAAAGCGT
>CAYLLL010000046.1:0-6535 GCA_964384655.1 uncultured Mariniplasma sp.
GGCAACAAATGAGCTAGAGTATCATCCAAATTAAGCGTTCCTGTATCAATCAATTTAGTCGCAGCAACGGCCATGTAAAGTTTACTAATACTAGCAATTTTGAATAAGACATCATCTTCAATCGGTTGTTTTTCATCCCGATTATTATATCCAGCTTTATAAATAGAAGTACCATTTGAGTCATTAACATAAACCATCATGCCATCAAAGCCATATGTTGATGTCGCTTGTTCGATCTCTTCTTGAATCGTAGCGGGAAGAGGTCTCAATCTAATCACTAAAATTGTCCAAGGTATAAAAAATAGCGATAGTCCAACAATGAATAATATGATATAAACGTACATTTTTTTACGTCTCATATGAACTCAATTTTTCCAATTTACGCATCAAAAGATTTATGGATACACTTACTTCATTAACATTCTTTGGGACGAGTAATAATGTGGACATCGTTTTAGTCATGAACATTCTTTTTTGATTCATACATTCAACTCCCATGTTACTGCATATAAAAGAGTCACTAGTTCTCATGATTAACCTCTCTATATTCAAAGACCTCATCGATTTTAACACCAAATACATGGGCTATTTTATACGCTAAATCGAGTGAAGGTGTATATTTACCGAGTTCGATTGCATTGATGGTTTGTCGTGAAACACCCGCGAGTTCAGCGAGTGTCTGTTGGGACATTTCGTTAGCGAAGAAACGTAATGTTCTTATTTGATTGGTGATCTCATAGGTCTTAGGCATAACGAATCCCCTTCTTGAAATAGTAAAGCTGAATAAAGCCTTCGAGTGCAGATCCGATACTAAATGATAGGAAGATGATATTGATCATAAGGATAGGTGAACCACTGATGAGCAATGATACCAATGATAAGACAAATCCAAAACCAGCAACACCAAATCCGACGCGCATCGATTTTAGACCAATGAGCTTACCCATTTCGTCTTCAGCAGTATCTGTTTTTACGATAGAACTAATCTTCTTTTCAATCTCTTTATCAGATAAGGAGTTGTCTTCCATCTTTAGTTTAATCGCTAATCCCACGGTGTATAATATATGAAATAGAATCATTCCAATAATGACAGCAAGAATGCCAATTCCAATAAATATCAGAATCCACATCGCCCAAAACCGAAGTGTTAATGATTCAGCACTACCCGTGCTATATGATGTGATCGCAAATATTAAATAGCTTATCGTCACTGCAATTCCAAGCAAAGATGTCATAATGGTTCTTTTTTCATGGTAAGTCATTGTAAAACCTCCCTGTTAATGATTACAGACATATTGTAAAATAAAACATTCTAAATGTCAAGTATATTTTACAAAATAGTGTCAAAAACAAGTTTTAATCAGAGAGGGTTTCGGTCTTTTAGAATAAATATCGGAACGTATGTAACAATATATTGTAGAACCCTTTGATGAAAAAAGATAAATACTCCTTTATGCATTAAAGGATCAGCCATAAATTGTTAATTCAATACTTTTTGAATTCTTGAATCACTTCAAGTGAAATAAAAGTATTAAGAATTCCTTAATTTTCATGCGCGCGTAACACTAAAGTGTTATAATAATCACAAGTTTTATCTATTTATTCGAGGTTCTTATGGAATTGAATAATGAACTCATTTATGAAGATGAATTATCCCGTGGTCGAACAAAAGAATCTTTAGATCCCCACTACATAAGGGGAATATTTATTATTTTGGCTGTGCTCTACAGCCTATTTATTATTCTGGATCGTCATTATTATCCCAACCACATCATCAACTTAATCATCATCCGATTTGGTATTGTTGTTCCTCTGTTACTCTCGGTCGTTGCTTTGACTTATACCAAACACTTTGTTGCACTCCATCAAAAATTCATGTCAGTTAGCTTTATTGTAGGTGGACTAGGCATCGTTTATATGCTCCTCTTGGATCCTTCGAATACACTCTATTATGCTGGATTGTTTATGGTCTATTTTTCAGGCTACTTTCTTATTCGATTAAAGGTCTTGTATGCATCGATTTCAGGCATCATCATTTTTATAGGCTATTTCCTAGGACAATTATGGATGTATCACACATTAACCCAAGTGGCTATATATACCATGATTTTTTTGATCAGTGCGAACATCATCGGGATGCATGGCGCATATAATTATGACAGAATGATGGAAAAGCAGAGCATTCACAATAAAAAAATCAGTGAAGCAAATGCTTTATTAAGACAGCAAATAGAAGAAAAACGGGAACAATTAGAGCGAATCGAAACATCCATACGAGAGAATGAGTTATTAAAATCACTGAACAAAGAAAAAGATGAACTCACGGAAACCCTTCGAAAGAGTGAAGAAACCTATCGTTTATTAACCACACAGATGCAACTCGGGTTAGCTTATCACGAAATGATCTTTGATGAAAACGGAAAACCCATTGACTATCGCTTTCTTCATGTCAATGATAGTTTTGAGCAGCTTACAGGGTTAAATAAGAACGATATTTTAGGTAAAACACTCCTTGAGGTTTTACCAAATACCGAATATGAGTGGATTGAAAAGTATGCTTATGTAGCAAAAACCGGAGAACCCCTTCGCTTTGAAAGATATTCAAAAGAGTTCAATCGACATTACCGAATTTTTGCATATGCACCAAAAATCGGTCAGTTTGCTGTGGTGATCGATGATATCACAAGCATCAAAGAACTTGAAGAAGAACTGTATGAGAGCAATCAAAAACTCTATGCAATTTTTGATAAGTCCCCAGTGTCTATTGAATTTTATGATGCTCAAGGATGTCATCTTTATTCCAATGAAGCGGCGCTTGAACTCTTCGGCGTCATTGAGCCAGAAGAACTCAAAGGGACACGCTTACTCAATAATCCGAATCTCGATAGCGAACTACTCAACCGAATCGGAAATTTCGAAACCATAAAGGTTGAGATTGATTATGATTTTGAAAAGGTAAAACAATATCAAGTATATAAAACTCGCAAATCAGGACAAATTATCTTAAATCTTTCGATTACACCACTGATGAAAAATGATCAACTCTCAGGGTATATCATTCACACAGAGGATATAACCATTGAAAGACAAGAACAGAAGCGCATTGAATATTTGAGTTACCACGATTATATGACGGATTTATATAATCGTAGATATTTTGTCCATGCATATAACCGATTGATAGAAGCTCATCAATTTCCACTAGGAATGATGATGATTGATATCAACGGACTCAAGATAATCAATGATGCATATGGGCATGCTTATGGAGATATCGCCATTAAGAGAGTTGCTAACATATTGTCACGAGTCTTCCATAAAGACAGCACGGTAGCACGTATTGGTGGTGATGAATTTGCTGTGATCTGTCCCAACAAAAATTCACTTGATATGCAGGCATATAAAGAATCAATCATCGCTAATCTTATAGGGAATACTGTAGGAAATATCGAGATATCTTTAGCGATTGGATACGAAGTCATCGAAGATCACGATAAAGATATTGATGATTTGTTAAGCGAAGCTGAAAACTATCTTTACCGACACAAGATTACTGTTGGATCCAGTGTTCGAAATCATGCGATTAAGGCGATTTTGAGTACACTCACGGATAAGTATGCAGATGAAAAAAAACACTCAGAGCGTGTCTCGCAATACTGTAAAAAAATCGGATATGCACTCAAATTAAGCCGTGAAGATATTGAGTTATTGGGGCTTGCCGGTATGTATCATGACATTGGAAAAATTTCAATTCCTGATGCTATATTGAATAAGCCTGGTAAACTCACAAGTGATGAATTTAACATTATCAAGACTCATACTCAAATAGGATATCAAATCTTAAAAGCTGCAGATGAGTACTCTGGTTTAGCGGAATACGCACTGTCTCACCATGAACGTTGGGATGGCAAAGGATATCCAAAAGGCTTAAAAGAACTTGAAATACCTTTATTCTCGAGAGTCATTAGTGTGGCTGATTCATTTGAAGCCATGACCGCTGATCGACCTTATCGAAAAGGCATGTCAATCGAAGAAGCCATCAAGGAATTGAGACGATGTGCTGGTACACAGTTTGATCCAAAGATTGTAGATCTATTTATTGAGCACTGTGTCTATGAAGACAATAAAGAACATTCAGATATCAAGATACACACTCCATGGTATATGAATTAAGCAAGGATAGAAATTCCTCTCATATTGAGAGGTTTTTTATTTAGTATTGTATAGATGTTCTTTGATCTTTACAATGAGAGTGGATGCACATCATCATGAAAAAAGACCTTGTTTCAATAGGATTCGAAACAAGGTCTCTGTTGATTATAGAGGATAATACATTTAGTAAAACAAAACAAATTTGAAGATAAGGAGATCTATTCCCACTTAGATTTTAATACTTTTTCAACGAACAATTGTGCTATCGTGGGATCAAATTGAGTTCCTGAACAACGAATGATTTCTGAAACAGCATACTCTTTGGACATTTTCTTGCGATAAGGGCGGTCGGCAGTCATCGCTTCATAGGCATCAATCACATTAATAATTCTTGAGAATAGGGGGATATCTTCACCCTTCAGTTGACTTGGGTAGCCTTTTCCATCCCAGCGTTCGTGATGATGTAATGCATGGATAGCTAAATCTGAATATTCATCCGCAGCTCTTAATATTTGATAACCCACCTGTGTATGTGTCTTAATAATCTCATATTCTTCATCGGTGAGCTTATCAGGCTTATTTAAAATGCTATCAGGAATAGAGATTTTACCGATGTCATGGAACAATCCCGCTTGCTCTAACTCTTTAAGTTGATCATCATCTAGCATAAGTTCAACTCCAAGTTTCCGACACAAGTGACTAACTTCTAAGGAATGTCTCTTCTCAACATCATATTTATCGGTTAAGGCAAGCAATATAGCTTTGATTGCTTTACTGCGCACACTTGATCCTTCAAGTGCTTTATGAGCATACATATGATTTTCTGCATTCTTCTCAATTTCATCAATGTTATTGGTATGATCATCCATCACTTCATATCCAACTGATAACGATAATTCAATGTTTTCTATATGTCTCAATTTAACAGAACGAATGAGTTTCTCCTTATAGGATTGCATAATCTCTTTCGTTGTATTGGGTAATAACACAGTGAATTCATCCCCACCAATTCGAGAGATAATATCTTTATCTTCAAAGGTTTCAGTTAAAATAGAGCCAACCATCTTTAAAGCTTGATCGCCAACATGATGTCCAAAGGCATCATTGATCAATTTTAGTCCGTTAACATCGAGAATCATAAGACCCAAAGGATAGTGTTCAGAAGTATTAAAATCATCAAATTTCTTATAATAATAACGTCTATTGTAGAGATCAGTCAAATAATCGTGTTCACTAATATACTTGATTTCCCTTTCAGATTTTTTCTTCTCTGTGACATCTCTAAATACTAAGACAACACCAATATTGTACCCTTGGGCATTGCGGATAGGGGCGGCAGTATCTTCTATGAAATACTCACGACCATCTTTAGAGAGAAGAATCGTATGATTCGCGAGTTCAACCACTGTATTGGATTGCAAAGCTTTTTGCACGGGATCTTCAATAGGCACCAATGGATCTTCGAACCGAATTTTGAAAACCTGATCAAAAGGTATACCCAAAGCATCTTTTTCAAGCCAACCGGTAAGTTGACAAGCTATTGGATTGATTTCAGTGATGAGACCACTTGAATCGGTAGCGATGACAGCATCACCAATTGAGCGAAGTGTGAAGGCTAACGATTCTTTTTCTTTAATCATTTGAAGCTCCAGGTGTTTTCTTTCAGTGATGTCATTTAATGTACAGTAAGTTTGTTGAAAATCATTATTAAGTTTATACCCAATTAGACCTTCAAATTCAATAAAGAGGTGATGTCCTTGTTTATGAACCATCTCAAACTCTGAGTGAATCTTTCCACGACTTTTGAATAGTTCAAATCGTTCTTTAAATCGTTGTTGATATCCTTCAGCAAGGAAATCGCCAAACCATTTTCCGATGACTTCTTCTTTTTTATATCCGAGAATATCAAGCCATGTTTGATTGACCACTAAAAAATGACCGTTTTCATCTAGAGATTGATAACCAATCGGTGCTTTATCAAAGAGGGTTTTGAAACGCATTTCACTATCAATTATCGCCTTTTCATAACGTTTTTGTTCGGTAACATCTCGGAATTCAACCGCTCTGACTTGCTTGCCTTTGTAGGGCAGGTTTCGAGCTTCAAGACGCAAAGGATAAATTTCCCCATTCTTTCGTATTCCAAAAGCTTCATAAGGGTGTTCATATCCAGCATTAATCTTTGTCATTACAAAATCACGGTAATCAGGAGCAATCAATTTCAATCCATCCATTCCCATGAGTTCATCGATCGTGTAACCTGTGATATCCGCAAGCCCTTGGTTACATTCAAGAATAAGACCCTTATCATGAACAGCAATACCACCAAAGGAGGCGTTATGTAAAATTTTAAATCTTTGTTCACTTTCTTTAAGTTGTTTAAAAA